>JASHWA010000137.1 GCA_030044325.1 Bryobacteraceae bacterium | reverse complement strand
CGAGGTCGACGGCGAGCCGGTGGCGGTGGGACGCTGGGAGCCGTCGGGGGAGCCAGGACTGATCGAGCTGGCACTGGTGGTACTCGATGAGTGGCAGAATCGTGGCGTCGGCCGCGTTCTGCTGCGGGAGACGTTGAAGCTGGCGCGGGCGAACGGAATCGAGCGGTTCCGCGCGGATGTGCTGGCGGAGAACCGGCGGATGCTGCGGTTGCTGGCCACGGAAGCGGAGATCGTCGAGCGAAGGACGGAGGGCGCGGTGACGACTATGATTCTCAAGCCGACGTGAAGCGGTCGCGGTCACGTACGCCTTATTTTCAGGGGAGCGGGCGAGTTCCCGAAATTTGCACGGCGAGCCGCGGCAGCCAAGTCCAGGCCAGAGAGAGCCGGCGAAAACGGACCGGCTGTCCCACAGGGGTCGAGGCGTCGCGTTTCATGGACATGAATGGTACCATTACTGCCTGTGCTCCAGGTACCTTGTGACGATTCGGCCTGCGTCACAGACTTATGAACGGGGATATCCCGCCGTAATGGAGCGAACCGATTTTGAGCAATGGAAAGCGAAAGAAGTAGCGCGGCTGCTGGCGCTGGTTGAAACGGAGCGGCGGTATTACCAGGAGATGGTAGCATCGCTGCCGGTGGCGCTGGTGGTGCTTTCCGAAGACCGTTCGATTGTTTCGGCCAACCGGGCTTTCCGGCAGACGTTCGGGGTTCGGATGGAGGATCTGCGGCGGAAAACGATTGAGCAGATCCTGCCGTCGCCGGCGCTGGTGGAGCGGATTCGCGACGTGCATACCAATGCGGCCGCGCAGCGCAGCGTTGCGGTGGAATTTGCGGATCGCGCGCTCAAGGTGAGCATCGTCCCGATGCGCAACTGGGACGATGAGAGCGAAGTGGAAACGTTATTGATGGTAGAGGAAGCGGGCGCGGTGGCGCCTGCGGCGAGCGCGGCCAAGCCGGCGACGGCTATGCCCGCGGAGATGCCGGCAATCGTGTGGCAAGCCGATGCGGCGACGCTCGCATTCACCGCGGTGAGCGGGCCGGCGGAAGCAATGCTGGGATACCCGGCCGCGCACTGGCTGTCTACGCCGAAATTCTTCACGGAGCGGATTCACCCGGAGGATCGCGAGGCGACGATGGCGTTTTACGAGTCCGCGATGGGCCGCGAGGGGGACGGGAGCGCGGAATTTCGGGCGGTCGCGGCTTCGGGCGAGGTGGTGTGGTGCCGCGAAACGATCCGGCCGGCCGGAAAAAAAATCACGGGCGTGATGACGGACGTCACGGTTCGAAAACAGCTGGAAGAGCAGCTTCTGACGGCGGAGCGCAGCGCGGCGCTGCACACGCTGGCGAGCCGGCTGGCGCACGATCTCAACAATCCGCTGATGATCATCACGGGTTACGGGGAAGAGATGCTCAACGCGATGGGGCCGTCGGATCCGATGCGCAACGACGTTCAACAGATTGTGGGCGCGACGGAGCGGATTTCGGCGATCACGGGTCAACTGCTGGGTTACACGCGCAAGCTGGCGGCCGCGCCGGCTGCGATGGACATCGCCCGGGCGATTTCGCGCATGGAAGAAAGAATCGCGCAGGCGGCGGGCGGGGGCGTGGCGGTGGAGATTTCGGCGGGCGGGCCGGTGTGGGCGATGGCCAGCGGGGCGCAACTGGAAGAAATGATCCTGGCGCTGGTTTCCGCCGAGCGCGAGGACGCGCGGGAGCGGTCGCGCATTGCGATTTCGTGCGAGCGGGCGGCGCTCGCCGAGCGGCTGCCGGGTGCGACATTGGGGCCGGGCGTTTATGCGTGTGTGACCATCCGCGACAACGGCCGCGGGGTGGATGCGGCGCATCGCGCGGAAGTTTTCGAATCGGTGGTGGGCAAAGATGCCGCGAAAGATGCGGCGGGCGCGGCGATGGCGCGCGCGTATTCGACCGCGCGCGAATGGGGCGGCGACATCGCGTTTCAAAGCGAGCCGTTCCGCGGGTCGGCGTTCACCATTTATCTTCCGGCGGCGGAAGCGGCGGCGGAAATCGAAGTTCCCGCGCCCGCGCCCGCCGAGGTTCCGGCGCCCGCGGCACCGGAGACGGTCCGCGAAACGATTCTGCTGGTGGAAGACGAGGCCGGGATTCGGGCGCTGGTCAGAAAAATTCTGCGCCGCGAGCGATACAACGTCCTCGAAGCGGGAAGCGCGGAAGAGGCGCTGAACGTGGCGGCGGCGCACGAGGGCAGCATCGATCTGCTGCTGACCGACGTGATTCTTCCGGGGATGGGCGGGCGCGAGCTGGCCGAAGGTTTGCATGAGTCCCTGCCCAATGTGCGCGTGCTGTACGTTTCCGGATTTACCGACGATGAAGGGGTACGGACGGGGGATTTTCCGCCGGGATCGAAGTTTTTGCAAAAGCCGTTCACGCTGAGCGCTCTGGTGGGCAAGGTTCGGGAGGCGCTGGAGGGGTAGCGGGGTTTGCGCGCGGCATGACTGCCGCGGCTCACCCGCGTCGTGCTACGGGTTTTCCGGCGACGGGGCACCGGCATCGGGGGTGGAGCCGCAGCGGGTGCGAACGCGTTGGCGGAACTGCTCGCGCTCTTCGGGGGTCATGTGCGCCCAGCGGTCCGTCATCCGGTCCGCCATGCGGCGGCGGAAACCGGGTCCTCTGGGACCGCGGATGCCGTGGCTGCCGAACAGGATTCGGGCGAGCACCAGAATTCCGAGCGCCTGCCAGAAGCCGATGTGGGGCCATCCGAACAGCGGCGGGAGCAGGGCGTTCCACAGCGCCATCACGACCGCGCCGCCGATGGCGATCAGAATCAGAATCCCGGCGATTGCCAGGGGAGCGAAGTAAAACAGCTTGCGTCTGGTCATAGTCCTCACGCTTTCTTGAATTCGTCGTAAATGGCCTGCAAGCGGCGGCGCAGATGCAGGACCGCATAGCGCTTGCGCGAAAGGAGCGTGTTGACGCTCGCGCCGGTCTGGCTGGCGATGTCTTTAAAGCTGCGGCCTTCGAGTTCGTGCGCGATAAAGACGTCGCGCTGCGCGGGCGGCAGCTCGCTGATGGCGGTTTCGATCTCGTCGAGCAGCAGGCGGCGGGCGTAGAGCGCGTCCGGTCCGGCATCGGGCGAAGGCAGGAGATCCTCGAAGGAGGCGGGCTCGCCATTCTCGTCGATGCCGGCGACGCTCGTGAAACTTTCCGGTTTATTCTTGCGAAAAAGATCGATGATGCGGTTGCGCGCGACGCGAAACAGCCAACTGGTGACGTGCTCGATGGGCACCAGCAGGCGGTTGGCTTCGACGAGCGCGAAAAAGACGTCCTGAAGAATATCTTCGGCGTCGCCGGCGTCGGCCACGCGGCGGCGTATGAAGCTGCGCAGGCGCGACTGCTCGCCCCGCACTACGTCCGAGATTCGCCGGTCGCGTTCGATTGGCATGGGCCCGAGGCTCGTTGCGTCCTCCATCGATTATGAAGACGGATGAGGCGGGGGAATATTGTATGGCTGGGCGGGGGCAGCGATACGTGTCCGCATTTCCGGACAGGCGGAAGAAGGGGCATTTTCAAGTGGGAGAGTGGTCTATCCCCTTTTTCAGCAACCTCTGAAACCTGTTCCACGACGAACTAGCGGGATGTGGTGAGGCGGGCGATCAGCTCTTCGATGACCGCGTCGGCTTTGGCTTCGATCTGCTCCTTGGTCTGATCCTGAATCGGATGGGGGACGTAGACGGCATCGAAGCCGGGACGGCCGAGCGCGGCGGCCTGGGCGCGAGCGGCGGTCATGAACTCGTGCGTGGCCACGGGAACCGCGGGAATGCCCAGATTTTCAAGACGCAGCGTGTCGTGCAAACTGCACGTGGTGCAGGACCCTCAATCGGCGAGGGCTTCAATGACGGCGGCGGCGGAGCGGATGGATTCGATGACGGAGGCGGGCGCGGGCTTGGCGAAGGTCGGCTTCATGGCGCGGATGATTTTGGACGCGCCGCGGTGTTTGAGATGCATCTCGATGCGATCGAGGAAGGCGCTGCCGCCGGGTTTGCTGATATCGAGCAGGGCGATGGTGCGGCCCTCGAGCGCGGCGAGGCGCGCGGGCGGGCGCGCGGCTTCGGGGGTAGTCTCATTCATGGGATTCACGAGGGTCGTGGGCATGTTGTCCTCTCTCTTGACAGCGTTTCTGGAGCTTGATCAAAGGGAATGAGCATTCGCCGCTTCCTTTGCTCCCTTTCGCCTGCTCAGAACAACGCGCGATCTCACGATCGCGCCTCATGAGGCGAGCCGTCAGGCCGTGCGTTTGTTCGCGAGCCCGTTTATACAGGATACGTCACCATCTGGCTGCCGCGGGGGCCGGCGGCCCAGCTTCCTAGGACGGCGGAAAATTTTCCGGCGGTTCCGCCGGCGACGACGATTTTGATCGATTGGGGAGCGCGGAATTTTTGATAGCAGGGCTCGCCGTCGATGGTGATTTGCTGGTACAGGGCGCGCTGCGCGACGCCTTCGCCGGGGTCGCCGTCGTAACAGCGCAGGGGGATGCCGGTGTTTTCGAACAGAAAATCGCGAACGTTCTCTTTGGTGAAACCGTCGCGATGGATGGTGCGGACGTGCTCGGGCGCCAGGACGACGAGCGCTTCGGAGTTCATGCAGGCGCGATAGCTCCAGACGGTAGCGAGGGCGTAGGAGATGGCTTTGAGGACGCCGCGGGCGGTGCGGGCGTTGTGCTCGCTCACGCCGTGGGGAGCTTCGCCGGCGAACAGGGTGACGGCGCTCTGATCCCGCGCGAGGCCATTGTCCAGGTGCAGGGGCTGCCAGGGATTCTCCTCTTCGTTTTCGGCGATGCAGAAAGAAAATTTTCCGGGATTGCCGAGGGCCGACATATCGATCGCGTCGGGACGTGCGCCGCCGAGATTCAGCAGCATCAACTGCAGCGCGCGGCCGAGGGTGCTGTTGGAGCGGGCGACGTTGCTGAACACGTTCTGGCGCGAATGAAATGCGAGCTCGCCGCGCACGGGCCCGTTGACGATAATCAGCGGCGCGGCGAAATGCGTGGTGGCCTGGACGCCGTGCGCGTTGAAGCGTTCATCGGCGACGGCGCGCGCAAGCGGGATCAGGACGCGCATCATTTCCGGGACGCAGCCGGCCATGACGGCGTTGGCGGCAATTTTTTCGACGGTGGCTGCTCCGTAACAGGGCGGGACGCGCGCTACGATCTCGCGTGGATCACGGCCTTGCATGCATGCGGCGTGAAGCATTTTTTCGACGCGCCCGGGCGTGGGGGGAATCACCGGGAGGGCGTCTTTGAAGACGCGGAAACAGTATTCGAACTCGTCTTCGTCGATGTGGATTTGGGAGGCGGAATCCCCGCGGGTGGCGTACACATCGAGCGCGGGCGCGGAGGGCGCGCCGGAGGGCGATTCGAGGTGACGGGAGGTGCATCCCGGCTTGCTCGGCGGCGCGCCGTCGAACGGGGTTGCGACGGGCGAGAGATGGAGCAGCGCCGCGATTTCATTGAGCGCGTTCTTATCGAATCCGGGTTCCTGGCGCAGCACGCGATCGTTTTCATCGAGCACATAAAGCGTGGGGACGGTGACGACGCCGAAACGCTTGGAAAGGGCGAAATCGGGATCGCGCGTGAGGGGAAAACGGACGCTCATCTGGCGCGCGAATTCTGCCGTGTCCGGTTCGGAATCCTGAGAAATGGCGCTCACTGGGGCGGCTTCGGCGAGCGCGTTCAGGTAGGGCGTGATGAGGCGGCAGGTGGGGCAATCGGTTTGGAGAATCGCGACGAGTCGAAGGGGCATCGGTTGCGCGAAGTTCATTGTATCGCGAGGGTGGGGTATACTCCCATGCATGACTCTTGACCTGCGCATTCGCGAAGATTCGGGCTGCATTCTGGTGGATTGCAGCGGGCGGCTGGTGGCGGGCGTCACGGACGTGCTGTATAACGAGGTGAAACCGCTGATCACGCGCGGCGGGCACATCGTGCTGGATCTCACCAATCTGGTGCAGATGGACAGCATGGGCCTGGGCACGGTGATGCGGCTGTATGTGTCGGCGAAATCGAGCGGCTGCGAACTCGAGTTATATAATCTGAGCCGCCGCGTGCGCGAGCTGTTCGGCATCACCGGGCTGCTTTCGGTGTTTGAAACCTGCGGCGAGCATCGCATTCGCATGCCGTGAGATACCATTGACGAATGTCGCGTCTTTCGCTGATTCTGATGGCTTGCTTCCTCTGCGCGGCCCAGGATCCCATCGCTCCACATTCCGCGTTCGAGCCGCCGGCTGCCGCAGCGGCGGCGTCGCTTGCGGCGAGCACCGAGGCTTCCCCGCCCGATCTGATCACAACGGGCGAAAGAACCGGTTTTAACGAGACCGCGCCGTATGCCGAGGCGGTCGAAATCTCGCGGCGCCTCGAAAAAGCGTCGCGATGGGTGAAGGTGCTGGACATCGGAACCACGCCGGAAGGCCGCACGATGATTGCGCTGGTGGTTTCAAAAGACCGCGCGTTCACGCCGGAGGCCGCGTCGAAGACCGGGAAGGTGATCCTCTTTATTCAAAGCGGAATTCATGCGGGCGAAATCGAAGGCAAGGACACGGTGCTGATGCTGATTCGCGACATGGCGGTCACGCGGCGCTATGCGGCGTGGCTGGATCATGCGATCTTCGTCGTGATTCCGGTTTTCAACGTAGACGGGCACGAGGATTCGAGCCCGTATCACCGGCCCAGCCAGAACGGACCGAAATCGACGGGGCTGCGCAACACGGCGCAACGCGTGAATCTGAATCGCGATTACATCAAGGCCGATACTCCGGAGATGCGGGCATGGCTGCGGCTGTTCAACGCGTGGATGCCCGATTTTCACATCGACAATCACGTGACCGATGGCGCCGATTTTCAGTACGACGTGACGTGGGACATGGCGCGCAACCAGGACATCGCGGAGCCGGCGGGAGCGTGGGTGCGCGAAAAATTCGTGCCGGAACTCGACCGGAAAATGGAAGCCGACGGGCACATGGTGGCGCCCTACGGCGCGCTGCGGAACGTGAACGGGCGGCGCGAATTTTTCATGGAAGTTTTTTCGCCGCGGTATTCGCATCTTTACAGCGCGGTCGAGAATCGGCCGTCTTTATTGGTGGAATCGCACAGCCTGAAGACGGCGAAAACGCGGGCGTGGGCGCATTACGACATCATGAAGGACGCGATCGAGACCATCCTGATGGATCCGGAGGCGCTGCGACGGGCGGTTCGCGAAACGGATCGGGAATTGGCCGCGCGCGCGGGGAATCGCAAGGCGGCGCCGGTTTATCTGGCGGGGAAGGTGAGCGACCGCAGCCGTCCGCTGGTTTATCATTCGCTCAAAAACGGCCCGTTCAAAAGCGAAGTGACGGGCGCGATGGTCAACCGCTATTTGCCGGAGAAAGACGACATCGCGACGGTGATTCACGATGAGATCGACACGACGGCGGAGGCGCAGATTCCGCTGGGGTATTTGATTCCGGCGGCGTGGAAGAGCATTGCGGATGAGCTGGCGCTGCACGGCGTCGAAATGGAGAAAATTTCGAAACCGATTCAGGATCGGTTCGAGACGTATCGTTTTTCGAAGGTGAAATTCGAGGCGACGCCGTTTGAAGGGCACGTGATGGCGGATTTCGACGCTCATTTGGTGAACGAAAGAATCACCATACCGGCGGGATCGTTCTGGGTTCCGGCGGGGCAGCGGCGGGCGCGGCTGATTGTGGCGATGCTCGAGCCGCAGGCGCCGGATTCGCTCGCCAAATGGGGATTTTTCGACGCGATTTTGGGAGGCGAGGGCCGCGGGGGCAGGGGCGGGCGTGGCGGAGCGATCGGCGGGGTTGGAGACTATCTTTCCGAGCCGATCGCGCGGCGGATGATGGCGGATTCGCCGGAGTTGCGGCGCGAGTTCGAAGCGAAGCTGGCGAGCGATGCGCAGTTCGCGGCCGACCCGCAGGCGCGGCTGCGGTGGTGGTACGAGCAGTCGAAGTACGAACCGGACGATAACGGGCGTTATCCGGTGGTGCGGGTGTGGCAGAAGACGTGGTGACGCGGAGTGCGCACCTAATCGAGCGGGACGCCTTCTTCCTGCTCCTGCGCCTGGAAATCGAGCTGCTTTACTTGCTCCAGGTGGTTTTTCGAAAGGATCTGGTTTTCGAGGTCGTCCGGCGCGGCCGGCACGGGCGGCGGCATCAGATTTTTTTCGGGCGCCGGAGACGCGGGTTTGGGAATCGGCGGAACAAAATCCCGGTGGTGTTTGCGGCGGATATCATCGATCATTTCCCGAATATGTTTCTTCATGCTTCATGCATAAAGGGCGCTTGCCGTGCTGCGCTTCAGGAAGAACGATATTTATTTGAAAAAACGGGACTAAGAGGTTGTAAAAAAAGGGGGACAGCCAGCCTAAATGCCGCGACGCTGTTCGTAACTCGCGATGGCCGGGGATTGCTGCAGGATGTAGCCGAGCTCGTCCACGCCTTCAAGCAGGCAATGTTTCGAAAACGGATCAATGGGGAATTGCGCGGCGCGGCCACCGGCGAGGGTGATGGTTTGCGTTTCCAGATCGATTTCGACGATCGAGCCGGGCGAGGCGAGCAGAGCGGCGTGGAGATCCGCGGGAACGACGATCGGCAGTAATCCGTTTTTGAGCGAATTCTGCTTGAAAATATCGGCAAAAGAGGTGCTCACGACGGCGCGGAATCCGAACTGCTG
Source organism: Bryobacteraceae bacterium (assembly GCA_030044325.1). Taxonomy (GTDB): domain Bacteria; phylum Acidobacteriota; class Terriglobia; order Bryobacterales; family Bryobacteraceae; genus Palsa-187. The sequence continues at coordinate 7,918 of JASHWA010000137.1, read as the reverse complement.
GAGCGCCCAGGGAGCGTGCTCGCGCGAGCTTCCGCAGCCGAAATTATCGCCGGCGACCAATACCTGCGCGTCTTTGGCTTGGGCGCGGTTCAGCACGAAATCCGGATTCGGGGCGCCGGAAGCGTCATAGCGCCAGTCATAAAATAACTGATCACCCAGACCGGATTTGGATGTCGTTTTCAAAAATCGCGCGGGAATAATCTGATCGGTGTCGATATTATCGATGGGCAGGACGGCGGTTTTCGATGCGAATTTCATTTGAGCGTCCTCACGTCGGTAATCACGCCGGTCACCGCGCTGGCCGCGGCGGTGAGCGGACTGGCCAGGAAGGTCCGCCCGCCTTTGCCCTGGCGGCCCTCGAAATTGCGGTTGCTGGTGGAAACGCTGTATTCGCCGGGCTGCAACTGATCGCCGTTCATGGCGATGCACATGGAGCAGCCGGCTTCACGCCAATCCGCTCCGGCGTCGCGGAAAATTTTATCGAGACCTTCGGCCTGCGCCTGGGCCTTGACCTGCCGCGAACCCGGCACCACCATTACGCGAACCTTGGGATTGACTTTGCGGCCTTTCAAGATGTTTGCGGCGGCGCGAAGATCGGAGATGCGCGAATTGGTGCAGCTGCCGATGAAGACCACGTTCACGGGATGGCCGACGATCGGCTGGCCCGCGGGGAGATCCATGTAGCGCAGCGCCTTTGAGAGCGTTTCGCGCTCGGTTGCGTCGCTCATGCTGGCGGGATCGGGAACCGGCGCGGTGATCGGAATGCCATCCCCGGGTTGGTGCCGAAGGTAATCATGGGCTCGAGTGAATTCGCGTCGATGGAAATTTCACGATCGTAAACGGCGCCGTCGTCGGTGGGCAAGGATTGCCAGCGCGCTACGGCGGCGTCGAAATCCCGGGGCGCGAAGGGGCGGCCGGCTACGTATTGAAATGTCATGTCGTCGGGCGCGACCAGGCCGGCGCGCGCGCCGCCCTCGATCGACATGTTGCAGACGGTCATGCGCTCTTCCATCGAAAGGGCGCGAATAGCGGAGCCGCGATATTCGATGATGTGGCCGGTTCCTCCGCCGATGCCGATTTTGGCGATCAGGGCGAGAATGATGTCTTTGGCCGTGACGCCGGGCTTCAAGACGCCATCGACCTGCACGGCAAACGTTTTCGAGGGTCTTTGTAACAAACATTGGGAGGCGAGGACGTGCTCGACTTCGCTGGTGCCGATGCCGAAGGCGAGGGCACCGAGGGCGCCGTGCGTGGCGGTGTGGGAATCGCCGCAGACCAGGGTCATGCCCGGCTGGGTCAAGCCCAACTCCGGGCCGATGACGTGGACAATACCCTGGCGGTCGCTATCGAGGCCGTAGCAGCGGATGCCGAAGTCGCGGCAATTTTTTTCGAGGGTCTCGACCTGGGCGGCGGCGACCTTGTCGACAATGGGCAGGCCGCGCGGCGTGGTGGGCGTGGAGTGATCGGTGGTGGCGACGGTGCGGTCCGGACGGCGGACCTTCAGGCCGCGCCTGCGCAATCCGTCGAAGGCCTGCGGTGAAGTGACTTCGTGGACCAGATGCAGATCGATATACAGCAGCGCCGGCGCGCCTTCCCGCTCGGCGACCACGTGATCGTCCCAGATTTTTTCGATAATCGTTCGTGGTTTCATATTTCGTTATTCGCGGCAATCTCCGCGGCCACAGCCTTTGCGACCTCTTCGGTGGTCGCGGGCGGCCCCTTCGGTTTCAGATCGGCGGTCACGCGGCCGGATTCGAGGACTTTTCCGATGGCGTTTTCGATGGCGCGCGCTTCGTTTTTTAATCCGAACGTGTAATCGAGCATTGCGGCGGCCGATCCGATGGTTCCCAGAGGATTGGCCTTATTCCGGCCGGCGATGTCCGGCGCAGAGCCGTGCACCGGCTCGTATAAGCCTTTCGATTCGCCGAGCGATGCCGAGGGCAGCATGCCGATGGAGCCGGCCAGCACGGCGCCTTCATCGCTCAGAATATCGCCGAACATATTTTCCATGACCATGACGTCGAAGCGGCGCGGATTGAGCACGAGCTGCATGGCGCAGTTGTCGACCAGGATATGTTCGAGCTCGATTTCGGGATAATCGCGAGCGACTTCGGTGACGACGCGGCGCCAGAGCTGGGAATTTTCGATGACGTTGGATTTATCGACGCTGGTGACTTTTTTCCTGCGGCCGCGCGCGAGCTCGAAGGCCTTGCGCGCGATGCGCTCGATTTCGGCGCGCGTGTAGGACATGGTGTTCACGGCGTGATCGGTGAAGACGCCGCGGGGCTGGCCGTAGTACAGGCCGCCGGTGAGCTCGCGGACGATGACCAGGTCGGTTCCGGAGACGATTTCGTTTTTGAGCGGCGAGGAATCGACGAGCGAGGGCCACATTTTTACGGGGCGCAGGTTGGCGTAGAGACCCAGCGCTTTGCGGATGCCGAGCAGCCCTTTTTCCGGGCGCTTTTCGGGCGGCGCGTCATCGAATTCGGGCGAACCGACGGCGCCGAGCAGCACCGCGTCGGCCGCCATGGCCTTATCGAGAGTATCCTGCGGCAGGGGCGAACCGGTTTTTTTGATCGCGACGCCGCCGATGAGACCTTCGGCGAGATCGAGCGAATGGCTGAATTTTTTGGCAACGGATTGCAGGACTTCGACAGCGGCGCAGGTGACTTCGGCGCCGACACCATCCCCGGCGAGAACCAGAATCTTCATGAAAAACCATTATGGCCGTGAATGAACGTGAATGAGCGTAAATAAAACATTCGCGTTCATTTACGTTTGGTAACGGCCAGGAAAAATCAGTCCGCGGCGGCTTCGGACGCTTTGGTCTCTCCCATCACTTCGCGGGCGAGCGCGGCGATTTCGTTGTTGGTCAGACCTTTTTTGCGATCGGCGAGCGCGGTGAAGCGCTGGTAGACGATATCGAGCTCTTCGCGGCGCAGGGGAATGCCGAGATCATCCAGGCGTTTGGCGAGCGCGTGCCGGCCGCTGTGCTTGCCGAGCACCAGGCGAGTCTCGGGAACGCCGATGCTGTGCGGCTCCATGATTTCATACGTGGTCCGTTCTTTCAAAAAACCGTCCTGATGAATTCCGGCTTCGTGCGCGAAGGCGTTTTCGCCGACGATGGCTTTGTTGGGCTGGGGCCCGAAGCTGATCAGGGACGCGAGAAGCTGGCTGGCGGAGAAAAGCTGCTGGGTGACGATGCGCGTCTCAAAGGGCAGCTTATCGCGGCGGACGTTCATGGCCATGACGAGCTCTTCGAGCGCGGCGTTGCCGGCCCTTTCTCCGATTCCGTTGACACAGCACTCGATCTGGCGGGCGCCGGCGTGGAGCGCGGCGAGCGAATTGGCGACGGCCATGCCTAAATCGTCGTGGCAGTGCACGCTGACGACGGCCGAATCGCCCAGCGCCTGGACCATGCGGCCGATCATGGCGGCGTATTCGTCGGGAACCGTGTAGCCGACGGTATCGGGCAGATTGACCGTGCGGGCGCCGGCGGCGACCACGGCTCGCGAAATCTCTTCGAGATAATCCCAATCGGTGCGGGTGGCATCTTCGGCCGAGAATTCGACATCGTCGACGTAGGAGCGCGCCAGCGCGACCGCGGCGCAGGCTTCGTCCAGAACCTGGGCGCGCGATTTCTTGAGTTTGTACTTCAGGTGAATATCGCTGGTGGCGATGAAGGTGTGGATGCGCGGACGGCGCGCGTGCCGGAGCGCCTTGGCGGCGGCGTCGACATCGGTCTGATTGGCGCGCGCGAGCGCGGCTACGTTGGCCCAGGGAAATTCGCGGCTGATCGCGTCGACGGCATCCGAATCTCCCTCCGACGCGATAGGGAATCCGGCTTCCATGATATCGACCCCGAGCTCGATCAGTTTCCCGGCCATGCGGATTTTTTCCGGCACGGTCATACTGCATCCGGGCGACTGCTCCCCGTCGCGCAGAGTGGTATCGAAGATGTAAACGCGATCAGCCATGAGTTAAGGATGCTGGATTGCAGTCGATTTTACAAATTTATAATTTTCAACATTGTATAATCGTGATTTATGGAGCTGCATCCGCTGCGGGTTTTTTTGACGGTTGCCGATGAGCGTAGTTTTTCCCGCGCGGCCGAAAAACTGCTCCGCACGCAGCCTGCGATTTCTTTGTCGATTCAACGACTTGAGACCGAATTGAACGAAAAACTGATCGACCGTTCGGCCAAGGACCTGATACTGACGGATGCGGGGCGGATCGTGCTTGAATATGCGAAACGCTACGAGAATCTTCAGGGCGATCTCGAAAATGCGCTGGCGGAGCTGCGCGACAAATCGGCCGGGCGGCTGACGATCGGCGCGAACGAGTCGTCGACGCTGTACCTGCTCGAGCAGATTGAAAATTACCGGAGAAAATATCCGCGCATCAAGGTGCAGGTGCGGCGCAGTCTTTCAAGCCGCATTCCGGCGGAGTTGATCGACGGCGATCTGGAGCTGGGGCTGCTGACTTACGATCCGGAAGACGAGCGCATCGTTTCGCGAATCATCTATACGGACCATCTGGCGTTCATCGTTTCGCCGGAGCACCGGCTGGCGCGGCAGGAGGAGGTTTCGATCGGAGAGCTGGGCGAGGAGACATTCATCGCGCACAACGTGGTTTCGCCGTACCGGGCGCTGGTGATCCGAGAATTCCAGCGCAACAAAGTTCCGCTGCACATGGATCTGGAGATGCCGACGATCGAGGCGATCCGCAAAATGGTGCAGCGCAACCAGGGGGTCGCGTTCCTGCCGAGGATGGTAGTGGATGAAGAGATCCGGCAGGGAATGGTGCGGGAAGTTCGGGTGAAGGAGATGAATGTGGCGCGGCCGATCCGGCTGGCGTATCCTGCGCGACGGGCGGTGAGCCACGCCGCGCAGGCGTTTCTGGAGATGGTGGGCGCGGCGGGCGCGAGCTGACGGAAACCCGCGCCATTGCTGGCGCGGCTCGCAGGCCGACGCGGGCCCAGTTACTTCTTGTTCATCACGTAGGTGACGTCCGCGGCGCCCTGCGAGGATTCGAAGTGCAGAGCGTCGGTGAGGACCTTTCCGTCGTCGGAAAGCGTCCATTTGTCGGTGAGGGTGACCTCGTTGCCGCCGAAATCGGCCTTCCCGGTGATGACCAGCGCGTTGCCGTCCCACTTGGCGGTGGTTTTCAAGGGATTGCCCATCAGGTCGTTGGTGGTCTCCTTACCGTCGGTCGAATAGGTCATCTTGACGGTCTGATCGCCTTGCGGGCCGCCCTGCACTACCTGCGTGTAGGTGAGATCGGGGTCGTTATGCTCGACCTTGCGCGTCATGGTGGTGGGGGCGGGCATGGGGCCGAAATCGCTCTTTCCCGAATCGAGGGTCCAGTCACCCGAGAAATTAGGTTTGTCAGCGCCGACGCTGATGAGGCTCATCGCGAGCGCCGCAATTGCAATCGTAATTACTTTCTTCATCGCACCTCTCCTTGAAAAAATGGTCATTGCTTTTCTAAGACGAGCCGGGTATCGTATTCGCCCTGCTGCGGGATGGAAACGTGATTGCGGATGGTGAGCGTTTTTCCGCCGTCGGAAAGCGACCACACCTCTTTACTCTTGATCTCCATGCTCTGCACCGTAAGCCAGCTTTCGATGACCAGCGTGTCGCCTTCCCAGCGCGCGGTGCCCTTGGCTTCCATGCCGCGGACGGTGTTGGTGGCGGGCTTGCCGTCGGTGGAGTATTTGAGCTCGGACGTGACTTCGCCGGCCGCGCCCTTCTGATACGTCTTGATTTCGAGTGAGGGATCGGCGTGCTTGATGGAGCGCGTGACGCTTTCGGGCGCGGGCATTCCGCCGAAATCGCTCTTGGCGGCGTTCATCTTCCATTCCCCGGAAAAGTTGGGGGCCGCGGCGGCGATGGCGCCGAACGCGAGAGATAAGAAAACCGAATACGGACGCATGACTTTCGACAATTATAGCAGCGGACGGGGATTGGGGATGGGGAAAATAAAAGGGGCCGGTTTGCCGGCCCCTTTTCCTACCTAGTTCCTACTACCCACTACCCGGCTTAGAATCCGAGCCGGAGGCCGAACTCCATCCAGCGGGCGACAGTGCCGTTGCCGCTGCCGTACTGGCCGGTGATCACGCCGAACGAGCCGAGCGACTGAATGTTGGTGCTCCCGGAGGCCGGCGTGAAGTGGTTGAGCACGTTGACCGACGTGATGATGAGCTTCAACTGGATCCGCTCGACGGTCCGGATGTCCTTCGAGACCGTCGCATCCAGGTTGAAGTAGGGGAAGCCGCGGAGGACACCCGCGCCGCCCGTGCCGCTATCGACGCCGAGAACCAGCGGGCGGAATTCGTTGGCGACCGCGATCGGGTTGTTGAACATATTGAGGCCCGTGCCGCCCTTGGCGGGGTTGGCCGAGGTGCCGATGGTGGTCTGGCCGGCCTGAATGGCCGCCAGCCAGGATGCGATAGCGGAGCTATTGGTGGCGCTGTACTCCGCCGTTGATCCTCCGGTGAACGGCGAAACTCCGGCGGCTTCTTCGTAGTTGGCGGACTGGCCGCTGTAGATTTCGCCGAAGCTCTGCGCATCGCCGCCGTTGGCAAACCGCTGTGGCAGACCGGAACGCGCGACGAAGATGGGGGCGATGGTCCAGCCGCCGGCAACGCGGCCCAGGAAGCCGCGCTGCTCCTTGTACCACGGCAACTGGTAGAGCATGAGCTCATTCAAAGTGAACTTCACGTCGAACGGCTGGATGCCGTAAGTGCCGAAGGTATTGAAGTTGAACGGATCGGGCACCGTGATCGAACTCGACGCCTGCACCACGCTTCCGGTACCCAGAGCGCGGCCCCAGGTGAAGTTCGATTGCGTGGTCAGCCCATGCCAGTCACTGGTCTTGAACGTGGTGAAGAACGCGTTGTAGCTTCCGTGCCCGTAGGAGTTGATGAAGTCGAACGCGCCGGTGAGGGTCGAGTTCAGTGCGCCGCCTGACGGAGTGCTGCCGTTGATCGGCAGTTCCAGCATGGAGTGCGCCATGGGGTTGGTGGAGGGAAGCGCTTCCGACAGCGACAGCCACATAGCGTTGACCGACGTGGTCGCAAAGTTGTTGCCTTGTTTCGCGATCACGTAGGCGGTGCAACTCGAGTAACCGGCGCAAGTGGTGGAGTTGGCTCCGCCGAGCGCGGTCTCAAAGAACGGCTGAGGAGTGACGGCGGAAGTGTTCTTGTTGCAGGTGACGCCGGTCGCAGTCGCGCCCTGAAGTCCGCAATATTCCGTGTAGACGGCGGCGTAGGCCTGAGCGAAAGTCTGGCCCCCCTGGGTGTACATCCACGGCACCGCGTCCAGGTTGATTTCCTGGAACTCGTTGTGGATGAGGCGGCCGATGTAACCGGCTTCGAGCATCATCTTATTGCCGAAGGAGCGCTGGATGGTGAAGTTGAACTCATCCGAGTGATCCGGCCGGAAATTGGGATCGAGCTGCGATCCGTCCGCCGAAGCCGGGTTGAGCACGCCGTTCTGGTATGAGCCGGGGAAGAACGGCTGCGGCAGGGTCTGGGTGACCGTTGCGGTCGGATTGGTCGGCGAAGGCAGCGGCGCCACATTGCCGTCCACGCCGATGCGGAAAGCGGTGGTCAAGTTCGCACCGCTCGCGCCCGCGCAGGTGCCGTTCGACAACGGGCCGACGCACTGCACGCCCTGGAGCAGTCCGGGGCCGAGCAGCGGAACCAGCACGAGGTCCACGCCGTTGGCGCGGCCATAGATGCGGCCGTAACCGCCGCGGATAACGGTCTTGTTTCCGCCGAACATCTTACCCAGCAGGGTGTCCGGCGCCATGTCCGGGTTCCACGCCGCCGAAACGTGCGGGCTGAACCCGCCGTAGAACGGATTGTAGGGATACTTGCTCTCGCCGCCTGCGGCGTTGCCGATCAGGTCGAAGC
>JASHWA010000136.1 GCA_030044325.1 Bryobacteraceae bacterium | reverse complement strand
ATCAGCGACATCGAGCGCGCCATGTTCATCTCGGTGTGCCTGGTGATCCTGGTGACGTTCATTTTTCTCCGCAGCGCCCGCGCCGCCATCATTCCCAGCATCGCCATTCCGGTCTCGCTGATCGGCACCTTCTTCGTGATGTATCCGGCCGGATTCAGCATCGACAATCTCTCGCTGATGGCGCTGACCATCTCCACCGGATTCGTGGTGGACGACGCGATCGTGGTGATGGAAAACATCTCGCGGCACCTGGAGGGCGGCATGGACCCGTTCGCCGCCGCGATCAAAGGCGCGCGCGAGATCGGCTTCACGGTGCTTTCGATCAGTATCTCGCTGATCGCGGTGTTCATTCCCATTCTGATGATGGCCGGCATCGTGGGCCGCCTGTTCCGCGAGTTCGCCATCACGCTTTCGGCCGCGATTCTGATTTCGATGATGATCTCGCTCACCACCACCCCGACCATGTGCGCCTACCTTCTGAAACGGGAAACCGGGCGCCACAACCGCATTTACCAGTGGAGCGAGCGAGGTTTCCACGGCATTCTCTCGCTGTACCGGCGAACGCTCGTCCCCGTTCTGCGCCATCCCGCGATCATGCTCCTGCTGCTGGCCTTCACCATCGCGCTGAACCTGTACCTGATGGTCAAAATTCCCAAGGGATTTTTCCCCCAGCAGGACACCGGCGCGATCGTCGGCGGCGTGCAGGGGCCGCAGGATTCCTCGTTTCCGTTCACCAATTTTTCGGTTCTCCAGATGGTGAACATCATCAAAGCCGACCCCGCTGTGGAGCATGTGAACGCCTACACCGGCGGCCGCGGCGCCACCAACGGAGGGTTCATCTACATCGCCCTGAAACCGGTTTCCGAGCGCGTGGGGGTGATGCCGGTGATTCGCAGGATGGAAGCGAAGATCGGCCGGCTTCCCATCGCCTCGGTTTTCTTTCAGCCCGTGCAGGATCTGCGCATCGGCGGCCGGCAGAGCAACGCGCTGTATCAATACACGGTGCAGGCCGATAACAGCGCGGACCTGGCCAAGTGGGGACCCATCCTGCTCCAAAACGCGCGAAAAATTCCCGGCCTCGTGGACGTCAACAGCGATCAGCAGAACGGAGGACTGGCGGAAAACGTCGAGTACGACCGGGTGCGCGCCGCGCGGCTCGGCCAGACCGCGCAATCGCTCGATAGCCTTCTGTATTCGGCCTTCGGGCAGTCGGAAGTTTCGGTCATCTACACTCCGCTCAATCAATATTACGTGGTGCTCGAAGCCGCGCCGCCCTACTGGCAGTCGCCCGATGGATTGAAGTCGCTGTACTTCAATTCGCCCGGCGGAGCGGCGGCGGGCGCCGTCAGCGCGAACAAAATGACCCCGCTCTCCACCGTCGCCAGGTATCAGACCAACACCACCGCGCTTTCGGTAAGCCACACCGGCTTGTTCCCTTCGATCACCATCTCCTTCAATCTGGCGCCGAACGTCAGCCTGAGCCAGGCGACGCAGCGTATCGAGCAGATGGAGCAGCGCCTCGGCTTCCCCTCCACGATTCACGGCTTTTTCGCGGGAACGCTTCAGGCCTATCAACAGTCGCTCTCCTCCGAGCCGATCCTGGTGGCCACCGCGATCTTCGCGGTTTACATCGTCTTGGGAATTTTGTACGAGAGCCTGATTCATCCACTGACCATCCTCTCCACCCTCCCCTCGGCGAGCGTCGGCGCCATGCTCGCCCTGATGCTGTTCCACATGGATCTGAACGTGATCTCGATCATCGGCATCATTTTGCTGATCGGCATCGTCAAGAAAAACGCGATCATGCTGATCGATTTCGCCCTCGTCGCCGAGCGCGTGGAAGGCAGAGAGCCGGCCGATGCGATTCTCGAAGCCTGCATGCTGCGCTTCCGCCCCATCATGATGACGACCACCGCCGCGATCTTCGGCGCGCTGCCGCTCGCGCTGTTCGGGGGAATCGGCTCCGAGCTGCGCCGCCCGCTGGGAATCACCATCGTGGGAGGACTGCTGCTGAGCCAGTTGATCACTCTGTACACCACGCCGGTGGTGTATGTGGCGCTCGACCGGCTGCGCATCCGCTTCCATTCAGGAGCGCCGGCATGAGCGCGCACATCACTCCCGCGGGTCGCGCACGCGCCGCCGCGATCGGTTTCGCTGTGCTCTGCGCATGCACCGTCGGACCCAAATATCACCCTCCCACCACCCCCGCTCCCTCAGCCGACGTCAAGAATTACAAAGAATCGCCGGTGAATTTCCAGAACGCCGAGGGCTGGAAAGTGGCGCAGCCGAGCGAAGCCATGCAGCGCGGAAAATGGTGGGAGATCTTCCAAGAGCCGGAATTAAACGCACTCGAAGATCAGCTCAATATTAATAACGAAAATATCAAGCAATATTTCGAGAATTTCATGGAGGCGCGAACGTTGATCGCGCAGGCTCGCGCGCAATACTGGCCGACTGTAACCGCGGCGCCCTCCTATAACCTTTCGAGAAGCTCCGGAGCGCTGGTGCATTCGACGCAAGCCAACGTGGGATTCACCAGCGAAACCTTCACCCTCCCCGGCGAGATCTCCTGGATGCCGGATTTATGGGGAAAAATTCGCAACCAGGTGCATGAAGCG
>JASHWA010000135.1 GCA_030044325.1 Bryobacteraceae bacterium | reverse complement strand
TGGTTCGCGCATGTGCCTCGCAACCTGGGTTACGCGATTGAGGCGTTGGAGGCCAGTGATGACTTGCGAAACGTCCAGGACTAAGCGTCCGCGAGCAGTTTCGTGCCTTGCGAATTCGCGAATGGAGCCGCGGAATCCACGCTCTTTGCACAGAGGGAGTCAACTGGGGTGCCCATCGCCACGTCCCCGCACGAGCGCATCTCAATGTCGGAATTGTCGGGTTTTCACCGCAGGGCGAGTGTTCATTGAGACAAACACCGTGCGACAAGTGAAATCCGACATTCCGACAATGCGCGTATTTATCGGAAAAGGAATGGTAAATGTGGTTCTGGAACGACAAAATCACGCGCATTTAAATGAAGTACCTGGCGGAGACTGCCGCCGAGGACCCGGCGGACCAACAGCATCTGGCGTCCTTTGTCGATGCTGCGCAACAGACCACGCTGGTGGAGGCGATGGCGGACCGCCTGGGCGCTCAAGGGGAGCGGGTCAGAGGCGATGTGCTGAGCGACTTGATGAGTTGCTGTGGGGTCAAGAAATAGGTCGTCGCCGGCGAGCCAGCCGATCCGGTCGCCACACGGGAAGTAACGACGCCCCTCGCGACACCAACCCCAGTGCTCCGGATTTTCCGGCACACACCCGGATCGGTCCGCGACGTGGGCTTTTCCATCTGATAAGGCGGATCGTAAGAGGGCCAGGAACCGCAGCGCGAGATCGCTTGCTTGATCATGACACGCCTGCAATGCGGCCACCTGTTCGAACGCACGTTGTGCGCGCTCGGCTAGATCCGTTCGTGTGCCCGTGCTGATCGCGCCGGTATCGTTTGCGAACTCGAGGAAGCTTTCCCAGCCGCTCCGCAGCTCCGCAATCATGGCGGGGAGGCGCGCGTGGACCGCACTTGGACCGGCTTGATCACGAAACGCTCGGCTTCGTGCCGTTAAGCGACTTTGAATCTCCTCGTAGCGCGGTGCAATCCATGCGAGGTAGCCGGCCACCGCGGCCGCGAACTTGCCCTGCTCAGCCGCGATTTGAGCGCGAGTGAGCGCCTTGCGGTCCACGTCTCCCGGCCGCACGTCGATGATCAACAGCCGGGCGCGGATGCTGTGGCCTTGCGGTAGCTGTTCGCCGGTCGCCATCAGGAAAGCTCGCGGAGGACGCGGAGCGCGGAGTGACAGTCCGCTCATGCGGCTGTGCCCCTGACGATTTCCGGCTGCGCGGAAGATTCGTTCAGCCAATCCCTGGAGCGCCGTGTCTGTGGATCGTCCGGTGGGAACAAAGTCGTCGATGACTACCAGGGCATCTTTCGCCTGGAAGGCGATCTCCTCGAGCGCGCTCGGGGTCGATGCGAAATTCGCGGGCAGGCGCGACGCGTTCATCTCCGGTCCGAAATGCTGCTGGCAAAGCGCGGCGAGCGCGGTCTTGAAGGTTCCCGTGCGCCCGACGAGAAATAAGCTAAAGTCCGCCGATCCCAGCGGTGCGCGGTACACGGACGCGAGGAGAGGAATCATGACGCGGTCCGGCGCCAGCGAAATCAAATCAAGACTCGACCGTACGGCGAGCTTCAACGATTCCGCATCTGCGGGCCGGTGCATCTGGTAATGCTTGAGCGCATCGGCGACTTTTACGCGCAGGTCAGGACCGTGCGCTCCAATCACTTCGCCGGGTTGCAAATACAACCATTGCTCGCCGTGCTTTCTCCAGCCCAGGTGCGCGAAGATGCGTTCCTGCCGAATCTCGCCGGATAGCGACTGAATGGCGGCGCGCGCGTGCTGCTGCTGGCCGGGATAGATGATCGCCTTGGGGCCGAGCTCGCGCAAGATCCAGTTCATTCGGCTGAACTCGGCCGCTCCCAAAAGGACTCGAATGGATTTGCCGGCAACTTCGGCTTCGACCTCGACTTGGCGTTTCTCATCGAGGCCGTCATCGGTGGTGATGTCGGATACTACGCGTGCGCTGAAGTTTGCGATCGGGGTGCAGCGGGTTGTACCGTTCTCGCGGGTCTCGATGCGCACCGTCTGGGCCCCGTGCCGCTCATACCGAACGGCCTTATTACGCAGCTCTGACCGTCGCGATCGCGTCTCGATCGAAGGATCGGGATCATCGGGTCCCATCCAGACCATTCGGAAGTTCATGGGCTGGATTAGTGCCGCGCGAGCCGGTACGCGCGGGTGCCGTCTTTTCGTATGAAGGATGACAAGCTGAAACCTGATTTCTTGCGAAGGGTGCCCGAGAGGAAACCGCGAATCGAGTGCGGCTGCCACCCGGTGACTTTTCCCAGTTCCTGGATCGTCGCTCCACCGGAACGGCGCAGAAGTTCGATGATCTTGGCGGACTTGCTGCCATCGCGGAATTTCGTGCGGGCCTTGCTAACCCGCTTCCGCTTCGGATTCGATCCGGCGCGGCGGTTTTCGTGTCGGTCGGTTTTCATCGGTCGTTTTTCTCCTTTGAACCTGGCTGAGAGGTATGGTCTGTGCGGGATCAGGTTCCGATTCCGCAACATTGGTTTCGATTTGATCGACCTCCGGCGGCTCCTCGGGCAGGTCGAAGTGAAAATGGCAGTCGTCACGGTCCATGCGCTGGTGAGCCTCGTCCCAGCGGCATTCGCAGGTCGGCTCTTCTTCGGGTAATTTGGAGCTGTAGCTCATGACGCTCACGATGCGATTGATTGAGTGAGCCGATCTTCCCGGCTCACGCTCATCATCTTCTTGACTGCGCGGGCAAGCCCGTCCTGAACGGTTGCCAACACGAACTGCTCGTCGTTCAGATAACCGATAAACGCGCCCGACTCGACGCGAATCACCGGTTTCGCACTGAGGCGGCGAACGATCGCGGCGATGTCGAGGTTGTGCGCCTCGGCAAACCGGCGCGCGCCCAACTTGTGGTAGCTGTCTTTCCCGGTGCGATGATGGCGAT
>JASHWA010000134.1 GCA_030044325.1 Bryobacteraceae bacterium | reverse complement strand
TCGCGATGAGGGGCGGCCACGGTCGCGATATCGCGTTCCGTCTGCTGCGTCGATAGGAGCGGTGAAAACCCGGCAAACCGCAGCCTCGACGGCCGGCGTGTTACAGCCGCCTCGCGTAAGCGAGCGGGCCAACCCCCGCATTATCCACGCAGATTCGTGACCACGGAACGGCGAACCGCCTGCACATATAATGGATCTTATGCGTAGTTTGCCTGTTTTGCTGTGCGTTACCTCGCTGACCTTGTGCGCTTCCGACCCCATTGTGATCGAAGAGATCGTATGCAAAGTGAACGGCGACATCATCACCCGCTCCGATCTCGATCGCGACCGCCGCGATGCCGAGGCCGAATTCCGCCGGGAAGGTATGCGCGGACGCGATCTCGATGAAGCCGTGAATGCGGCCATGCGCAATGAGCTGCGCTCGCGTATCGACCAGCTCCTGCTGGTGCAGAAAGGCAAGGAGCTCGATCTGAAGGTGGATACCGAGCTCGCCAAGCAGCTCGCCAACATCCAGCGCAAAACCGGCATCGCCGATCCCGAAAAATTCCAGGAGATGGTCAAGGAACAGCGCGGCGAGCCGTTCGAGGATTATAAGAACGAGATCAAGAACAGCCTGCTGGCCGATAAAGTGATCCGCCAGGAAGTTTCGAACAACATCAAGATCAAGCGCGAAGAGGAAGAACAGTATTACGACGAGCACAAAGCCCAGTTCCAGCGCCAGGAGCGCATCTTCCTGTCGAAGCTCTACATTTCGACCGACGGCAAGGACGCGGCGGGCGCCGCGGCGGCCGAGCGCAAGGCGAAGGACATCGTGGCGCGCGCGCGCAAGGGCGAAAAATTCTCCGACCTGGTGCAGGCCAACTCCGACGATTCCGCGGCCGCGCAGAATGGCGGCGAGATGCCGCCGTTTGAAAAAGGCCAGCTCGCAAAAAATATCGAAGATGCCGTGTGGAGTCAGGAAAAGGGCTACATCACCGATCCGTTCAAGCTGAACGACCCTCCGGGATTCTACATCTTCAAAGTCGAAGATCATCAGAAAGCCGGCCTGGCCGATTTCGAAGAGGTGCAGAACGACGTCGAAAACCAGTTGTTCCAGCCCAAGATGCAGCCCGCGCTGCGCACCTATCTCACCAAGCTGCGCGAAGAAGCCTATCTTCAGATCAAGCCCGGCTACGAAGATTCCGGCGCCGCGGCGGGAAAGAACACCGCGTGGGAAGATCCGGCGCAGTTGAAGCCGGAAACGGTGACCAAGGAAGAAGTCGCGGCCAGGATGAAGCGCAAGAAACTTCTGTGGGTGATTCCGATCCCGGGAACATCGACAGGGGAGATGGGGACGTCCAGCTCCAAATAAGTCCCGCGCGGATGAAATCGCCCTACATCAACCAAATCGAGCCGAACCAGGTCATCACCGGAACGTTCCTGGTCTCGGCCAAGGATGTTCGCCAGAAAAAATCCGGCGATCCGTATCTTTCGCTCACGCTCACCGATCGCACGGGCGAGCTTGACGCGAAGATGTGGGACAACGCCGCCGAAGCGCTCGACGCCTTTTCGCGCGACGATTTCGTTCGCGTCAAGGGTTTGTACCAGATCTTTCAGAACCGGCCGCAGCTCACGGTTCATAAAATCGCGCATGTCGCCGACGCCGAGGTGGATTACGCCGATTTTTTCCCGGTCTCCGCGCGCGATCGCGACGAAATGTTCCGCGAGCTGTTGGGCTGGATCGAGGGGATGGGCAACGCCCATCTGAAGCGCCTGCTCCAGACGATTTTCTCCGATGAGCGCATCGCGCTCGCTTATCGCACGGCGCCCGCCGCGAAATCCGTGCATCACGCCTGGATCGGCGGCCTGATCGAGCACGTGCTGTCGCTGTGCCGGCTGGCCAAAATGACCGCGGCGCATTATGATGTCGATTTCGACCTGTTGCTTGCCGGCGTGATCCTGCACGACATCGGAAAGATCGACGAGCTGAGTTACGCGCGCGGCATCAGCTACACCACCCAGGGGCAACTGCTCGGCCATATCGTCATCGGAATGCGCATGGTCGAAGAAAAGCTGCGCGAGATCCCCGATTTTCCCCCGCCGCTCAGAGATTTGCTGCTGCACATGCTGCTCAGCCATCACGGCGAGCTCGAGTTCGGATCGCCCAAGGTGCCCATGTTCGCCGAAGCGCTGCTGCTGCATCATCTCGACAATCTCGATTCGAAAATGGAATGCGTGCGCGGCCTGATCGAGCGCGACCGGCTGTTTGACGGCGTGTGGACCGGCTACAGCTCCGCGCTCGACCGCTCCCTGCTCAAGAAGCACAAATTCCTCGATCCGGCGCCCGCGCCGAAATCCGCTCCCGCGCCCAAACGGCCCGAACCGGTTTCGCCGTTCGGAGCGAAGCTGGTAACGGCGCTTGAAGACTCCTCGTCGTGACCGCGCTCCGGTCGCTGCTCGCCTCTCTCATCGATTACGCTGGATTGTTCCCGCCTGCGTCGCTTCCGATGGCCCGCGCGGTTGAAAATTATCTGCGCTATCGCTCGTCGCCCGAGGCGTGGATGCTCGGGCGCTTCGTGGTTCCCGCCGCGCGCCTGGACGAATTCGAGGAGTCCATGAACGGGCAACCGCCCGCGCCGGTGAGCGCGCTGGGCGGGGCCAATCTCGAAAGTGATGTCCAGCGCATTTCGCGCTCGCGCATGAAAATCGACGCGATCGAAATCAAAGCCGGGGACGCGTACGCGATCGACTCCGCCCTGCGCGCGATGCGGCCGGGGCTGACGCCGTACTTCGAGATTGCGAACGTCGATCTGATCCCCGTGATTTCAAAAAAAGGCGCGCGCGCCAAGATCCGGACCGGCGGAACCACTCCGGAAGCCTTTCCGCCTGCCGAATTCATCGCCGCGTTTCTCGAATGCTGCGCGCGAACCGGCGTCGCATTCAAAGCGACCGCGGGATTGCACCATCCTCTGCGCTCGCACCGTCCGCTGACCTATTCGAAGGACGCCCCGTCCGGATGGATGTTCGGATTCCTGAACGTATTCATCGCGGCGATGCTTGCGCGGAAGGGCGTCGCGGCCGAGGAGCTCGCACCATTGCTCTTGGTTGAGGATTCCACGGAATTTCGCTTCGAATCCGGGGCGATAACCTGGCGGGAGCATTCGATCAGCGAGCGCGAAATCACCGCCACGCGCCGCGATTTTGCGATTTCGTTCGGCTCCTGTTCGTTTGAAGAACCCGTGGAGGATTTGAAAACGATGCTGCGTTAGAGGCGGCGGATCGCCCTGGTCAGTCCGGCAGAACAAAACGATCCGCCAGGAAACGGCGCATGAGATAGTCGCCCATGACGGGAATCGCACTGAGGCGCAAGACCTGATCGCGCACCCATAATCCAAATGACGTTTTGGGCGCGAAACTGGAGGCAAATGCGCGCGCCGATTTCTGCTTGCGCTCCAGGAACGGGCGAAAGCTGCGCTCATAGGCTGCAAAGGCGCCCGCGTGACCGGCGCCGGCGCGGTCCAGCTCCCAAGCTAAGATATAAGCGCCCGCCATGGCGAACGCCGTGCCTTCACCCGCCAGCAGCGAAGGACAATACGCCGCATCGCCCAGCAGCACGGTGCGCCCCTGAGACCACGCCGGTAAGACGATCTGGCTCACCGCGTCGAAGTACAGATCGTCGCACGCATCCAGACGTTTCTGAATCTCGGGCCACTCGATCCACGGATCGCGCGAAAAGATCTGCCGCAGGATTTGCTTCTGCGCGGCGGTGTCGCGCGCCAGCTCGGGGATCCTGTGCGGACTCCGGAACACGAACAGAAAAGCCGAGTGGTCCTCCCGCAGCGCGTAGCGGCTGATCTGGCGTCCGGGAGCCGCGTAACTCAGATAGGTGTGCTCGTCGCGTCGCGGATACCGCGGCGTGACAAACGATGCCGCGTAATATCCGAGATAGCGATCGAATTGCCGGTGCGCGCCGAATAAGGCCGCGCGCACAGCGGAACGCAGCCCGTCCGCTCCGACGATCAGATCGAACACGCGCGGCTGGCCGCGTTCGAAAGTGACCTCGACCGAGCGCGCATCCTGGTGAATCGCGGTAATGCTGTCGCCGAAAATGGTTTCGACATGATCTTCGATAGTGCGGTAAATGGCGTGCGCAAGGTCGCCGCGCAGAATGCTGAGGAATCGCTCACCGAGCGCTCGCGCCAGAACGTTGCCGCCGATCGCGCTTCTCTTGCCGCCGTCGGCCGCGACGAACTCCACGCGATCGATGAAGTAACCCACCTTGCGGAGTTCGGGAATGAGACCCATTCGTTCGGCGACGTCGAAGCCGACGCTCCAGAAATCGATGATGTAGCCGCCTTCCCGAAAGCGCGGCGCGCGTTCAATCAGAACGGGCTCAAATCCACGCTTCAGCAGCCAGTAAGCGAGGGTCGTGCCCGCGATTCCCGCACCCGAAATCAGGATCGTTTGCCGGGACATGCTGAATTCAACGTTCAGGTTACGCCCGCGGTACATCTGCCGTAAAGCTCTTCCGGGAAGTCCGCGAGGGCTCGCTTCAGGGAGAAAAGCGCTTCCTTTATCGCTGGCCGTGGCGAACCAAAGGTAGCGTAAGCTACCATCGTCATGATGGCAGCGAAAGTCACGATCTCCAACAACGGTTCCATTCGCATCGAAGGCGATTTCACGGTGCACGACGCCGAAGGCAGACAGTTCGGCCTGGGAGGGCGCACGGCGATTTCCCTGTGCCGCTGCGGGCACTCGGAAAACAAGCCCTTTTGCGACGGGTCGCACAAGCGCACCGGATTTGAATCGGCTTGCGCCGCGCGCGACCTCCCACCCCCCGCGCCCAAGCCGCAGCTCTGAGGTTTTCGATGCGTCGCGTCCCGATTGCATTCTGGTTGGGATTGAGCGCGCTTCACGGCCAGATTCGCGTTGACGTGAACCTGGTCGCCATCGCAACCGAGGTGACCGACGCTTCCGGCGCGCCTGCAAGAAATCTGCGCGCGGAGGATTTCGAAGTCCGCGACAACGGCCGCGCGCAGAAAATCGAATATCTCTGGCAGGAGCAGGACCTGCCGCTGACCATCGGCCTGCTGATCGACGTGAGCGGGAGCCAGTCCGCGTTTATCGAACAGCATCGCCGCGCGGCGGCGCAGTTTCTTTCGCAGGTGATCGGACCCAAGGATCGCGCCTTTATCGTCACCGTCGGAACCGAGCCGCGGCTGGTGGCCGATCTCACCGGCTCGATCGATGCGCTGCGGCGCGGCGCCGAGCACATCGACGCCACCCAGAGCGCCGGAACGCAGTTCGGCGAATCCTGCCTTCAGACCATTCCCGTCCGGGGCTGCGGCGGAACCGCGCTGTGGAACGCCGTGTACGCCTCGGCCCGCCAAAAAATGCAATGGGTGCAGGGCCGCAAGGCGCTGATCGTCGTCTCCGACGGTTTCGATACCGGAAGCCCGCACACCCTGCCGGACGCGATCGAAGCCGTGCAGGAATCGGGAACCCTGGTTTATGCCATCAAGTACGTCGATCCGGGCGTTACGCCCGCGATGGCTGGAATCTCGCGGCGCCAGGCGGCGCAGCGCGGAATGGAGCGGTTGACGGATGAAACCGGCGGCTACACTTTCCCCGATCCGGGCGACCGGCTGAGCGGCGTTTTCGACGCCATCGAAACCGATCTGCGCAATCAATACGTGCTCGGATTCACGCCGCCGGCGGCATCGCGCGACGGCCGCTATCACAAGCTCGAAGTGAAAGTGCGCCGCCGCGATCTCACCGTTCGCGCCCGCGCAGGATACTACGCGTCCTCCAAATGACCGCCTCGTGAAAGCCGAACCATCGCCCGCGGCATCACTGCCGCGGCTCGCGCACATCCGGGCCGCGCCCGTAATGGCGTGGGTTTAGCCGAATCCGGCTAAACCGCCTTGCGCAGCGGCGAATCGTGACGCGCTTCCATGGTCAGAAGCTTGCGCCCGCGGCGCGTTTCCTGCATCCGCTCATTCGCCGAGGCAATCGCCTCCTCGATCGATTCGCTGCGCACTTCCACGCCGCCCCAGCTGAACAGAATCTGAAAAGTCCCCAAGGAGCGCAGTTGGAAATCCCACAGCTGCTGCGCGATCTGGCTCAGACGGCGCTGCGCCGGCGCTCCCGCTTCGTTGGGATAAATCAGCAGGAATTCTTCATCGCTGCTCTGGCAGGCGAAATCCTCCGGGCCGATCAGCGATTGGATCAGGCCCTTCACCGCGTCCGGCATCGAGCCGTCGGAGTCGCGCGGCGTGTTGACCCCGATCGAAACCACCAGCCCGCTCACCGGTTTCCGGCTCTGCACCAGCTGGCTGAGCACGAAACCGTCATGAAACCCCGCGGGAACCTCGCCCGAATCCTTCGGCGCCGCGGGAGCCGCGCTGCGTTCGGCGCGCCGCGCCAGCAGCGAATTCCAATCCGTCTTTCCGATCGCGACCGGCTTCGAGACGACTTCCGGTTTCCCCGAAGCGGCCTCGCGCCGAACTTCCGGCTCCGGCTGCGGTTCCACCGCGCGCCGCGGACCAGGCGCAGCGGCCATGCTCGCGCCGCGCTCCATCGCGGCCAGAGCATCGGCCGACGGCGTGCGCTTGCGCTCCTGCGGCCGCGCGGCCATGGATCGCACAGCGGGCGCGGACGTGGGCGATTCGACGCGCTTTTCCGCAGGGGCCGGCGCGGCTTTCATCGGCCGTGCGGCCATCGTCTGCGTGCGGCGCTGCTCCTCTTCGCGGCGAACCTTCAGCTCGATGGTCAGTTCGCGGAGCTGTTCGTTGTTGCCCTTCAAGAAGTCGCAGATCAGCGCGACGAACGCCGCTCCCAGGATCACCACCAGGCTGACGAAGATCTGAAGTTGATATTGCGCGAGTTCCATTGCTCCTCGATTCTAGCCGCCGCACGCTGCGTGCGGAATGACCCGCGCTTCTCAATTTGTCATGGTACGGCCGCGCGATTTCGGGCCTGGAACTCCAGTACTAACGGCGCATCAGTTTTTCGACGTGCTTGGCGATCACGTCCACTTCAATATTCACCCGCGAGCCCACCCGCGCCCGGCCGAGCGTCGTGTTCGCGAACGTGTGCGGGATCACCGTCACGCCGACCACCGCGCCGGTGATCGCGGCGATCGTCAAACTGATTCCGTCGATCGCGATCGACCCTTTCTCCACCAGATAGCGGTCGAGCGCCTGCGGCACGCGCACCTTCAGCCAATAATTTCCATTTCCCAGCGAATCGATCGCCGCGATTTCGCCGGTCGCGTCCACGTGCCCCTGCACGATGTGCCCGCTCAGGCGCGTCGCCGGCGTGACGGGACGCTCCAGGTTCACGCGCGACCCCTCCATCAAATCGCCCAGATTGCTGCGCCCGATGGTTTCCGGAGCGAGATCGGCGGCAAATGAATCGCCCGCGACCTCCACCGCGGTGAGGCACACTCCGTTCACCGCGATGCTCCCGCCTTCGCTCAAATCCGTCAGCACCTCTGCGCAGCCGACGCGCAATCGCGGCGCGCGCTCCACAACCGTGCCCAGCTCTTCAACGATTCCCGTGAACATTTTTGTCCAGCCGCGCCTCGACGGCGAATTCGTCCGGGGTGATCGCGTGCAGCTTCACGTCGTGGAACACAATCGCGTCCGCGCGCCGCCGCCGGCCCGCGCCGCCCGCCACCGGAAGCGATTGCATTCCGCCCAAAATCTTCGGCGCGTAATAAAAAAAGATTTTATCGGCGACCCCGGACTCGAGCGCGGACCAGTTCACCTTGCTCCCCGCCTCGATCATCAGCGAAAGATACTTTTCCTTCGCCAGCAGCTCCACGACCGCGCGCAGGCTCACGCGGCCGTCCGCGCCGTCGAGCACCTCCACGCGAACGCCCTTCGATTCGAGCCTGCACCGCCGCTCGCCCGATGCCGCCGAAGTGGTCGCCACCAGCACATCCCCTGTGCACGATGCGGCCATCCGCGAATCGCCGGGCAGGCGAAGCTGCGAATCGACGACGATCCTCAAGAGCGGCCGCGCGCGCTCTTTTCCGCTGCGATCCGTGAGCCGGCAATCGTCGGCGAGCACCGTTCCGATTCCCGTAAGAATCGCGTCGGATGCGTGGCGCAGCGTCTGCACGTGCGCGCGAGCGGTTTCGCTGGTGATCCAGCCCTGGTTGTCTTCGGGCGCCGCGATTTTTCCGTCGAGCGTGACCGCGGCCTTGAGCGTCACCAGCGGCAGTCCGGTTTTCATGAAATGCACGAACGCTTCGTTCATCCGCGCCGCGCGCTCGGCGAATTCATCCGCGATTTCGACCTCGATCCCCGCCGCGCGAAGCCGCTCGAATCCCCGCCCGCTCACCTGTGGATTGGGGTCCTCCATCGCCGCGACCACTTTCTTGATTCCCGCGGCGATGATCGCGTCGGTGCACGGCGCGGTGCGGCCGTGAAACGAGTGCGGCTCGAGCGTGACGAACAGGGTCGCGCCCCGCGCGCGTTCGCCGGCCTCTTCGATCGCCAGAATTTCGGCGTGCTTCACGCCTTGCGCCGTATAAAACCCGCGCCCGACCACCACCCCGTCCCGCGCGATCACCGCGCCCACCGCCGGATTGGGCGAAACCCGCCCCGCGCCGGAAGCCGCGAGCTCGAGCGCCTCTTCCATGTGCGCGCGCATCAGTCGAATAACGACGCGACGAAGTTTTCGGGATCGAACGGGACGAGATCGTCGAGCTGCTCGCCTACGCCGACGTAGCGGATGGGAAGATTGAGCTCTCGCGAGATCGCCACCACCACGCCCCCCTTCGCGGTCCCGTCGAGCTTGGTCAGAACGATTCCGCTCACCGCGCTCGATTCGGTAAATTTGCGCGCCTGTTCGAGCCCGTTCTGCCCCGTGGTCGCTTCGAGCACCAGCAGCACTTCATGCGGCGCCGAAGGAATCACGCGCGCGGCCGTGCGGCGCATTTTTTCAAGCTCGGCCATCAAATTGGTTTTTGTGTGCAGCCTGCCCGCCGTGTCCACAATGACGTAATCCACTTTCCGCGCCCGCGCTGCTTGAAGCGCGTCGAAAACCACCGCGCTCGGATCGGCGCCGGATTGCTGGCGAATCATTTCGGCTCCGGTGCGCTGCGCCCAGATCTCAAGCTGCTCGATGGCCGCCGCGCGGAACGTATCGGCCGCGCACAGCAGCACGGTTTTGCCTTCGGCCTGAAAACGATGCGTCAGCTTGCCGATCGAAGTCGTTTTCCCCGCGCCGTTCACGCCCACCACCAGGATCACCGCGGGCGGCTCGGTCACCTGCGGCAGATCGCGCTCGGTCGATTGCAGAATTTCGAGCAGATGTTCGCGAATCAGCGCCTTCAATTCGCCGATATCGGCCGTCTTCGATCGCTCCACCCGCTGCCGGATGCGCTCCAGAATTTCGGTCGTGGTTTTCGCCCCGATATCCGCCGTGATCAGCGCGTATTCCAGCTCTTCGAAAACTTCGGCGGCGATTTCCTTGCGCCCGCTGACCGCGTCTTCCAGCTTTTCCAGCAGCCCGGCGCGCGTTTTCTGGATGCCGGCCTTCAGCCGTTCGAGCAGCCCGGGCTCGCTTGCCGCCAGCGGCGCACCGAAGAGAGATTTGATCATGCGGAAATTCCAGTCTATCAGCCGGCACGCCTCGAAGCCCGTCGAAAATGCGGCGCGCGTTCATAGCCGCGCCTCATGAACCCCCGCGACAACCGGGGCGCGACAGTCATGGAGCGCGTTGGCCGTTTTTGAGGCTCGCCCGCGAATCCGCCAGGTCACGTGATATGCTCGCCAGTAGAGGATTATGCGTCTGCTGTCATCCTGGTGGAAATTGGGCGCCGGCGTCGCATTCCTTACCACGCTCTACGCGTTCCAGAAACCCTTTCGCGTGTACGAAAGCCTGGAGGCGTACGATGACATCCCGCTCCCCGCCGACTACCAGCAGCCCGCCGAATGGGTCGAGGCGCGGCTGATGTATCCTCCCCATCCCCAGGCCCGATTCACGCGTATGTTCCGCTGGGGCGCCCCGCGCGACTGGCGCGAGGGTGGAACCAGCTGGACCCAGGATTACCCCCGCGCGGACCGCCATTTCGCCATGGCCGTGCGCCGCCTGACCCGCGTCAACGCCCGCTCGGTCGAGCAGCCCGTCAATCTCGACGACGGCGACGACGTGTTCAACTGGC
>JASHWA010000011.1 GCA_030044325.1 Bryobacteraceae bacterium | reverse complement strand
TTCTCCGCGGGAAGCTTGCGCATCGGTGAAGACTCCATCCCAAACCGAGGCCGGGGATTTTTCCTGAGCCTTTTCGAGCGCCGGGGCGGTGATGAGCGCGATTGCGCAGAAGAAAGCGATTCGTCTCAAGAGTACCTCCATGGTATAACTACACTGTCATGCACAGCAGAGAGTGGTGTGCCCGAGACTCGCGCCCGTCGCTGCAAAGGGGCCAGGCCCGCGCCGTCACTGGGGCGGCTCCTATCGTTGCGGCGTGCGCATGGGCAGCGCCGCGCTGCGATCCGGACAACGGAGGCATCCATTTGCCTTCGGGATTTTGCGCGCAGGTGGCGGCCGACGGGATCGGGGAGGCTCGGCATGCGGTGGTGGCCGCGAATGGCGATCTTTACGTGGCGCTGCTGCGCGGGCGAAATTCGCCGGGCGGGGTGGTGGCGCTGCGCGATACCAAGGGCGACGGGAAGTTCGACGCAAAGGAGCATTTTGGCGATTTGAGCAGCACGGGAGTCGCGCTGCGCAACGGGTATCTGTACGTCGCGACGGTAAATTCGGTGATTCGTTATAAGATGGCGGCGGGGCAATTGAAGCCCGCGGGCGAAGCCGAGGTGGTGGTCGCGGATTTGCCGGGGCAGGCGGAGCACGGGGACAAAGGGATCGCGTTCGACGGCAAGGGATGGCTGTATGTGAACGTCGGCGCGCCATCGAACGCGTGCCAGCCGCAGAATCGCCGCAGGCATGTCGCGGGGCAGGATCCGTGTGCGCTGCTCGAAACGCATGGCGGTATCTGGAAATTCGACGAAAACAAGCTGGGGCAAAAGCAGCAAGACGGTGTGCGCTGGGCGACGGGGATGCGACAGATGCCCGCGATCACCTGGCACGACGGCAAGCTGTACATCGTGATGAACAACCGCGACCA
This sequence comes from Bryobacteraceae bacterium, assembly GCA_030044325.1. GTDB lineage: Bacteria > Acidobacteriota > Terriglobia > Bryobacterales > Bryobacteraceae > Palsa-187. Next base: position 2,048 of record JASHWA010000011.1, on the reverse strand, counting down.
GCTCGACACGCTGTGGCCGGAGCACTTCACCGCCAAAGACAACGCCGAGCGTCCGGCCGAACCGATGTACCGGGTGGACCGGCAGGATGAAAATTTCGGCTGGCCATACTGTTTCTTCGATTATCAGGAGCAGAAGATTCTGCTCAACCCGGAATACGGCGGGGATGGCGTGAAGGTTGGCCGGTGCAGCGAAATGGCGCTGCCGATCACGAGCTTTCCGGCGCACTGGGCTCCGGTGGACGTGATGTTTTATTCGGGGTCGCAATTCCCGTCGCGATTCAAGGGCGGCGCGTTCATCGCGTTTCACGGGTCGTGGAATCGCGCGCCGATGCCGCAGGACGGCTACAACGTGACTTTCCAGCCGTTCCAAGGCGAAAATCCGTCCGGAAAATTCGAAATTTTCGCGAACGGATTCGCGGGGAAAGATCCGCTGATGAATCCCAATGACGCAGCGGCGCGAGCGGATGGAGTAGCGCAGGCGCCTGACGGGTCGATTTACATCACGGACAGCCAGCACGGCAAGATCTGGCGCGCGATGTACGGCAAGTGAGCCGCATGCACGATCTGATCGCCGCTCTGCTGCCTGCCAAAGCGGACAACACGGTGCTGGGAATGAAACTCCCGGTATACGTGTTCCTGCTGATCGCGATAGTCAGCACGATACGAAGCTCGATCCATCTGTTTGCGCCGGACGGCGGGGCGGGATCGATTGCGGGGATGAATCTGAAGGTGGAAGGCGCGGGCGGAATTGTGTTCGCGTTCGCCTTGTGGGGCAGCGCGCAACTGGTGTACGCGCTGATGCAGCTTGTGGTGGCGTTCCGCTACCGGTCGCTGGTGCCGTTGATGTACGTGCTGCTGATGGTCGAAACGCTGCTGCGGATGCTGGTGGGGCGAATGAAGCCGGTGACGTTCGCGCACACACCGCCGGGGGCGATGGGGAATTACGTGATTCTGCCGCTGGCGGCGGTGATGCTGGCGCTGTCGCTGTGGCGATGATCGTATAATGGGAGATTCATGGCAGACGACAAGACCTACAAGGCCGAATATCAGGGCAGCGGGACGTTCATCATCAGCAAGCCGAAGCGCAAAGCGCGCAAGCGCCGGCAATCCGCGCTGAAAGCCCCGCGGCGGGGGGCGCGCAAGTAGGGTTTCGGCGACGGCTCTACGCGTCCGCATTCCGGACGGGCGGAACAAGGGGACAGTCCGCTGGCGGTGTGGACGGTTGCGAGTCGATCGGTGTTAGGGGACAGTCCCTTCTTCCGCACATTGTGCCGGTCAGGATATGGCGTTGTGCAGGGAGGATTGGAGCTGTTGCGCGCGGGCGTCGTCGAGTTTGCCGCCGAGCGCGGTGACGTAGAAGACATCGAGGGCTTTGTGCGCTTCGGTGTCGATCAGCACGACTTCAATATTGCAATCGGCGTCGCTGATGGCGCGGGCGAGATCGTAGAGAAGGCCGGGACGGTCTTCAGCGACGATTTCGATCAACGTGGCTGCGTTCGAGGCGTGATTGCTCACGGTGACGGAAGGTTCGAGACGCGCCTGGCGCGAGGGGAGCACGGGCTTGGGACGCGCGCGGAGGAGCTGCGCGGGGTCCTGCTTGCCTTCGGCGACGCGGCGGACCATGGCGCGGAGGCGATCGAGCTCGGTGGGGTTGAGCTCCAGGGTGCGATTGGAGTCGGCGAAGGTGAAGGTGTCGACGATGATGCCCTGCATGTTGGAAAAGGCTTCGGCTTTTAAAATATTCAGGCCGAATGCGGAGATCGCGCCGGCGATGGAAGCGAACAGGCCGGGGCGGTCGTGGGCGAGGAGCGTGAGAGTGTAGATGCGGCGATCGTGGGTGACGTCGATGGCGACGGCGCGGGCTTCGAGCTGGCGGGCGAGTTCGATGTGCGCGTCGATCTGCTCGGTCGAGTGGGTGCGGAGATAGCGGACGGGGAGTCCTTCGAGGAACGCGGCGCGTTGCGGAGAGCCTGGAGAAGCGTGGATGCGTTCGGAGAAAAGGCCGGTGGTGAGGGCGCGGTGCGCGGCGAGGTAGACGCGCCAGAGCT
>JASHWA010000010.1 GCA_030044325.1 Bryobacteraceae bacterium | reverse complement strand
TATCGCCGGAGTGACCACCAGCTCTACCGGGATCAGATATTGCGTCGCGGAGAAGGTCTCGTAGACTTTTCCTGTATACACGCCGGGAACCAGGCCGGTGGTGTTGATGGAAATCGTCTCGGTGACCGGGGAGCCGGACCGAACGCTCATTGATGAGGAAGGCACCTGGAGCCAGGCGACGAAATCATCTTCTTCCCCCTGCACCGTGAAGGAAACCGGCTGCGGCGAGAATGTCGATACGACAATGTTCTGCGAAGACGGGTTTTGGGTCTGAGGCGTCACGAAGACAAGGCCGGTGGGCGAGAACAGCGGCACTGCGGATCCTGAACTCGACACGGTGAGCTCCACCCCGATCGATTGCCACGAAGTGAGCGCGCCGGGAGCATTTATATCCACGCGTCCGAAATACGCTCCCGGCGCAAGGCCCGCCGGGTTGGCGCTGATTCCCACTGGGACGGCCGCAGGCGACGTGATTGCGCCGGAAGCCGGCGTCACGCTCAGCCAATTCCCTCCGGTGAGGGTCGATGCCGAAGCCTGATAGGAGACAGGAGCCGTCGCGGAGAGCGCGATGGAGTGCGATGGAGACTGCGTAGCTCCTGCGCCGCTTTGGAACTCAACGGCGCTTTCGGAAAGCTCCAAAATCGGCATATTCCCCGTCACGAGAAGGCTGAGCGGCGTGTTGACCGTCGACGGGGCGAAGGACGTATCGTCGGGAGCGATGACCAGGGACACGTTCGCGGGATAAACTCCCGGGCCGAGGTTTGAAACATTTACATTCGCCCGGATAGACGTATCCGTGAAGGCGGCGATCGATCCGGAAGCGGTGGGAATCGTAATCCAGCAATCCGATCCCAGATTGGCGCAGGAAGCGGCGGCGGTGTAGGTGCTGTCGGTGTATTGCCACGGCGGGGTGATCGTCAGGCTGCCTGCGCTGGTGGAGCTTTCGCTGGCGTACGGAACCGGGCGAAAGGATCCGGAGCCGAACGGGTTGTCGGGATTGGGAGGCTGACCGAACAGCAGCCGGGTCTGGTTCACCACCGTCGAGACGTAGCCCGGGGGCGGAACCGGAAACAGCGTCGGAAGAGCCGAGAGAGCATCGGAAACCGGGAGCAGAACGGCGCCGCTCCCGCTGAGGTTCGCGGTGAAGTCGTCAGGATTCGGATTCCCGCTACCGTTGTAACAAATGCCCGCCCCAGTCTCATCGCCGGTGCACATGAAGTTGTAAGAGAAAAAGCTCGATCCGCTCGCACCGGTGAAAGCGTCGGTGCCGTAACTGAGCGTTGCGGTTCCGCTCCGTCCCTTGTTATTCAACGTCGCATTGCCGTCCTTGAAATCCACGACGTCATGAGTCGCGTTGTTGCAGATCATGATGATTTCGGTACTCGACCCGCTGCCCGAGAATCCCACGAAAATCAGAGGGATTGTGGTTTGGCGGGTCGATGTAACTCCGTTCACGGTTACCACGGCAAACGCGGTAAGAGCCATACTCCCGTTGTTGGACGGCAGGAGCGGGCTGAATGTGGAGTATTGCTGGCCGGGGATGCCGTTCCCGATCCCATTGATATTGATGGTGAAAGTGAATTGGCATGACGTGGGAGTGCAGCCGGTGCCTTGCGTGCCCGACGGTCCGGTCGGCCCGGACTGACCGGAAGCCAGAGCCGATGCCATGAATACGAGGATTGGGACTGTCGAGAATCGATCCATGCCGGATATTGTCTCCCGACCGCCTGAGCATTTGACGTTTCGCTACGTGAGTCACGTCGCGGAACCTTCTGTATCCAAATAGGTTATTTATAGTGGTTAGCGGGGCAATGACCTGCCTGACGCATCCGTTCGAGAGAAAGCCGACAGCCCGCCCTGTCGGTACCATGCCGTTCACTCCGCCAGACGCCGGCTGCGCTGGCGAATCTTCGATGCGAATCAGGCGGCCATCGGCCAGGACCAGGAACAGCACAAACGCCGTGGCGTATTGTCGCTGCTGTATGCAAAGATGCTTCATGATCCCAACAAAGGCCACGTGAAAGTCTTTGAAATCGAAGAACTGCTCGGATGTCCTCGCGAGCATTTGGAAGCGACGTTCTGGTATCTGCGCGGAAAGGGCTACGTGCAACGTACCGATGATGGAAGGTATGCGATCACGGTCCGGGCTTTGATGAAGTGGAACGAAACAACTGGATTTCAGGCAAACCGAATGTGCTTCAAATCGAAGGCGGGATCGGCAAAGAGGAGCACTGAGTTTCGTAAGTTTAGAAAACGGATTTGTCCGGCAGCCATTGGCGCTTCCCCGCTTCAGCTCAAGTCCTGCGCCCACCGGCCTCGAAAGATCCTTCCCCAGCGGCATTAAAATCAGACAATATAAAGAGGAAACACCACTATGAAACGTGTTCTTCTGTTTCTGGCCTGCACGATCGCTGGGGCCGGGATGGTTGCGGCGCAGAACCAGCCGATCGTGCTGCGAGTGAGCACCCTGTTGGATGGCAAGGGTCACGCTCTGCACGATACCGCGGTGGTCATCGAAGGCGACAAAATTGTTCGACTCGATCCACATGCCACGGGCCGGGTGTATGACCTGCGCGGGCTTACGGTGATGCCCGGCTGGATCGATTGCCACGTTCACATCAGTTGGCACTTCGGCCCGGATGGCAAGAACGCCGGACAGGGCGTCGCCAAGAACGAATCTCCCGAGCAGGCTTTCCTGGAGATCGCGGGGAACGCCTGGGACACACTGATGGGTGGATTCACGACGGTGCAGAGCGTGGGCGCGGAAGCGGACGCGCCGTTGCGCGATGCCATCAACCGGGGCGAGATTCCCGGGCCGCGAATTCTGACCGCGATCCGCCCGCTCAGCGGCGGGGGCCGGGGGAACCGGAGCCCGGAGCAGATTCGCGAGTACGTCGACCAGGATAAAGCGATGGGCGCGGATCTAATGAAAATTTTCGCGTCGGAAAGCATCCGTACGGGAGGTAAACCCACGCTCACCCAAGAGCAGCTCAACGCCGCTTGCGACGAGGCTAAGAAAGATGGATTGCGAACGCTGGTTCATGCCTACGGCGTCGCCGTGAAGATGTCGGTGCTGGCGGGCTGCACCGAAGTGGAGCACGGGATGCTGATGGACCCCGCCGATTTGAAGCTGATGGCCGACCACGGCACGTATTTCGACCCGCAGGCGGGCTTGGTGCAGAACAACTATTTCGATCACGCCAAGGAGTACCTCGGCACACCTGGCTATACCGAAGAGGGCTTCGACGCGATGAGGAAAGTCTTGCCGAGCGATGTCGCGATGATCAAGCAAGCGCTCGCGACGCCGGGACTGAAGATGGTTTTTGGCACCGATGCGGTCGCCGGTGCTCATGGCCGCAACGCCGAAGAATTCATTTACCGGGTACAGCAAGCAGGAGAGGACCCCATGCGGGCGTTGGTTTCCGCCAACTCGTTAGCGGCTGAGTCGCTGAACCTGCAAGACCAGATCGGTTCGATCACTCCCGGCCTCCAAGCCGATATCATCGCCGTCGACGGCAACCCGCTCACCGACATCACTGCCGTGCGGCGAGTGGTATTCGTCATGAGGAGCGGGACGATTTATGAGAATCACGTAAGCGAGCGGGGACGCATGTTTCGCCGCTGAAAAAGATTCAGCGCACTACCTGCCCCCGCACCGCTCCCCTGCCGCGATAAAATTGGAGTGTCCCGTGCTATCACTCCCTTTACCTTCTCCCGGCGTAGTACTTGGCTCGGTGGTGGGTCTTGCGGCCGTTCTTGTCTGGCGCATCCGCGAAGCGCGCGGCCCTGTGTCCCTGAAGAAAATTATCATCCCGCCCCTCGGCATGGCAACCGGATTCTCCATGTTTGTCATTCCGGCGTTCCGCATACCCTGGACGTGGGCAGTGGGGGCCTTCATCGTCGGCGCTGTCGCTCTGGCATATCCGCTCCTCCGCACGTCGAAACTCGTCCGGGACGGCGACGTGGTCCTGATGCAGCGATCCAACGCCTTTTTCACTGTAATCCTGGGTCTTGCCGCCATACGCCTCCTGGCGCGCGGTTACTTCGATGCGTTTCTCACCGTGGAACAAACAGGGGCACTTTTCTTCGTCCTTGCGTTCGGCATGATTCTCCATTGGCGGGTCCGCATGCTCCTCGAATATCGACGGTTCACGTCGCAGGTGGAATGATAAGAGCCCCATCTTCCGTCCAGCCACGGTGCCGGGCGCCGAAAAACTGCAATGAAGCGGTCACGGAAGATGGTCGTGTGGCCGGCTTGCCGCTATCGCTTACTTTCTGCTTTGCCAGGGATCAGGAACTTCGATCTGGCTCCGGCATCCTGGCGCGTCACGCATACAATCGCGCGTATGCTCCACAATGTTGAACAAAGCCGCCGTCGGCTTCTTGTCTGTTTCTCCGCTATCGGGCTCGGCGCGACGATGCTTCCGGGCGCTCTCTGGGCGCAGATTCACGAGGGCGACCAGACTCGCGTGACGGCCGAAATGTTGAAAGGCGCCCTCGCGCTCTAAAGAACACCCGCGACAGGCCACTAGTTAGAGAGGACACTTGGCGATCATCGTCAACGTTATCTGCCATCGTCCGCCATTTGCAGCGACCTACGCACCAGCTCCCATCAGCGACGTTCACCGAGACAGAAATTCCGGAGCCGCGCCCCAGCCGTCCACCTCGCGAGCGCCTCAACAGACAACGCAGCTTCGACCGCATCGCCGGCCGGGAAGAAACGCCGGATTAGTGCTGCTGCGTGGAAGGCCATGGGGGACGCGGCCAGGCGGCGATGGACGGCGGTCAGGGCTGACTACGCCGAAGGCAGCAAGCTGCAGTTGAAGCTGTTGCGCCATCAGCGGACGAACAGTTCAAGAAGCGAATGCCGGAAGTGATCACTGAGGTGCAGCCCCGTTTCCACTCGTCCCGCGTTTGTGCGCCAAGCCGGCACCGCATATGAGTGATGGGCGTGGACTCGGAGGAAGATCGCACGCCCCCACCCATCGGCGGGACAACACACCCGCCCGACGGATCACGATATTTTAGAGACCACGGATTCGGAACGCGGCGGATTTGACTCAATTCGACGCGATTCGTTTTCCTTAAGGTACTCCGCCATCACTATCGCGACGCTCACCTCTTACCGACGAAGTCTGTTATCCAAATCCCGATGTGAAATCGCTGTTCGTCGATCCGAGTGGAATGTTGCACCTCCCCGAGGGCAAAAGTCTCGCCAACCTGCACTTGGATCAACGTGCCCTTTGCTAAGGATGTCGGTGCTAACAAACCCAACCCGTTCTTTGAAACGTCGACTACCTCCACTGGCCAACGACCCGGAAGAAGGGGCGCAAACGACCGCACGAATCCTGCACTAGCCGGACAAAACCTGGGCTCGCCTCGCAGATCAAAGCCTCCGCTCGCGGTAGGCGGCTGATCGGCTTGTGCGACCGCCGCGGCGCGGCCGCTCATACGGACGTAGCGCTCCAGCCAGGCAATCGATTGCTCCAGAACCGCTTTCTGCTCACGAAGGTGTTTGAGCTTGATAATCGAAGCGATTCTGTCCTTGCAGTCCGGGCAGTGGAGGATATGGTTCTCTAACGTCTCGATCTCGCTTTTTGGGAAGCGACCAAGAAGGTATACATCCAGATCGTCCTGATGGGGGTGCTCCGCAGAAGCGACTTCGTTATCCACTGTTATTTTCAATCCTTTCTCGTCGAAAACGAGGGATCGGGAAGAGTGTAGCGGTTGGAATTGGTGACTTCGAGGCCTCTACTTCTTCTCTCTCGTCCATTTTCCTTCTGGATCACGACCTTACCCATTGGGACTTTTGCGGAATTCCCGGTGAAAAAGTTACAGCCGGTCCGTGGGATTCCTGACATGCGACCCGTATTTTTTCGGAATCCCGGCCCGAATCCGTTGTGCGCGCGAGTTTGTTCTCTGTGATGCGCTGTCCGGCGAGTTTGAGCTGCCGTCTTTACTTTGCCCGCTACAATTTCTGCTGGACTTCATTCCGACATCCGCGCGACTCCTGCGACGGGCGGAGTCACCAATTAGGCGCCGGATTTGGCAGAATGCTTTGGGGGATGCCGCAAGGCGGCGGTGGGCGGCAGTGAAGGCTTTACCGGCGGCCCAGAAAGGCGCGGCGTCAAAGCGGCATAGCTGGTGACGCGACCCGTTATTTAGCGCCCAGCATACCTTCTATGGAGCGGTTGCCTTCATGGCAGGCATATTCGTAAATCCTTTCCTCGCGCCGCATCAGGCGGACCTTTGCGGTCCACGGCCTGACCCAAGTGGTGGCATCTTCGGCGGTGACCAGATATTCGATCTCGTCGGGAGCGACGCGGGTGAAGCGCTCGACCAAGTGCAGATTTTCCGTGGACCCTCGAAAGAAACTCTTGGGTGAGAAATTGGTGGTGTCGACTACCAGTGTCTTACCCTCCCAATGTCCGCGCGAATCTCCGTTCCAGGTGCGAATGCTGGGCGGAAGGTGAGGGCGGCCATCCAATGGAATAATCCGCGCATCGTGAATCCCCGCCATCAGAATCATGACGTATCCAGGACTCTGTATGATCTGCTGAAAGCCCTCCGGCGTAAAGCCGTAAATGCCAATCCTGGGCACGCCGTACGTGATGCAGCGCTGCTCGGGCGTCAGTTCCTTGACCTCGGAGGTATGGCGCCGTCCCAGGAACACGGCGTTATAAGCCGCCACCCGTTCCTTCCCCGCCGCCGTCATCGGCGGGATGCGACCGTCCGGCGGATCGATCACCAGAGATGTCCGGTTGTCGAAATCCTGATCCATCAGCTCAGCGGATCCTTCGAGAACGTTGGGGTTCCTATAATGTTCCGGATTCGCGAGAACGGCCATAAACAGGCTGTCGCCGACCGGGTAGTCGCCGTCCTGGTCCTTAAACAGACGCTTGGCCCGCCTCTTGAATTCCGCAACCTCCGCGTCCGTCAGAAATTCGCGGCCGGCCAGTTCCTTGGGACGCTCAAATGGTGTCGCCCAGGTGTTCTTCCAGACTCCCCCTAAATCCGGCTGGCCCTGGGAAGTCAGTGGCGCGGCCCACTCTTGGGCCTTCTGTGGGGGGCGCGTGCTCTGTCCGCTGCCGGCCGAGATCAGGGCGGCGAAAACCGCCCAGAGCGCCAACGGACTTGAGGACGAGGAGAAAGGAACCTTCATATCGGGAACGCGCATCGTTCCTCCTGATGGCCCTCGGCAGTCACCTGACCGGCCAACCGACTGGGACCACAGTATTTATAACCCGCCGATGCCCGTTTCAGCAAACACTATTCGCAATCCGCCTCGAATTCCAGTCCGGATGGTGGCCGAAGCGGGCCAGCACAGCTGCGTAAGTCGCGATTGAGACGGCTGGGGTGGATGGGGACGCGGCCTCGAGTCGATTTTCAAAAGCTGGTTTGAGCCAGTTCCGGTGTACAAATTCCCAGCGGAGTCCATAGCGACGCCATCTGGGTCCGAAACGGGCGTCGAAGTCGCCGGGCCGGTTGATGACGGTCCTCCCTGCCCGTTTCCGGCAATCGTCGTGATGTTTCCGCTCGTGTCGATGCGGCGAATCCGGCTGTCGCCCGTATCCCCAATATAAATATTCCCAGCGCTATCAACCAAGATGCCCTGGCAGTTCAGCAGCGCCGATATCGCTGGACC
>JASHWA010000133.1 GCA_030044325.1 Bryobacteraceae bacterium | reverse complement strand
CGCCAGTCGGGATGGCGCTCGATCCACGCGTAGAACGCCGCTTGCGGTTCTTCGAGCAGAATTACATCTTTATATCCGGCGTCATCCGCGGCCTTGACCGTCAGATCGCGCGCCACCGCGTCGAACGACGCCGGAACCGTCACCAGCACCTGGTGACCGTCAAAATTCCTGTGCGATTTGTTCCACGCCTTTCGCAGATGCTCTAAATACCGCCGCGACGCTTCGACCGGCGAAACCTTCGGCACGCCCTCGGGCGCGTTGGGCGGAAGAATCGCGGCCGTGCGATCCACGCCTGCGTGGCTCAGCCACGACTTCGCCGAAGACACCAGCCGTCCCGCGTTCTCGAGTCCCTTTTTCTGCGCGAGCACGCCCACGATCGGCGGCTCTTCGATAAAGAGAAACGAAGGCAGCAGCGGCTCCTCGCGCTCTTCGCCCGGATTGACAAGCTGCGGGATAGGGAAAACCTCGACCGCTTCGCCGCTTGAATAAGCCAGCGCGCAATTGGTGGTTCCCAGGTCGATTCCGATTACTTCAGGCAACTTTCAGTCTGGCATTTTTCGCGAAAGAATCGAAACCGTCGCCGTTACGTGCCATTCACGGCTATTCAATTCGGATGAATCGTCGTCGCGCGAGCTTTGGTGTCCCCGCGCAGCCACAGATACAGCGCCGCGTCCGGCGCAGGCGGCTGCGGAAGGCGCAAATCGAGCCTCTGGTGATCGGCATCGCCGGGAAGCGGCTGCGGCAGCGTCGCCAGCGGAATTCCTTGACTCGCGCTCCAACCCGCTTTTTCGATCGTTTCCAGGCTCCGGCCGATCAATGTCGCGCCCAACTCCGGCGTCGCCGCGGGATCCAGCGTGAACTGGTCGATCGCCGGCAGATCGACAATCCGCCCGATACGGGCCGGCGCCGAATCGCCCGTGCTGCCGCTGATCAACGCCTGGAGCGCGCACCCGTCGATCCATTGGGACGTGTCGAAAGTGAGAAAAAGCTGGCCCGAGGTCAGTTGTTCGAGACGCGCGCCGCGCGCCTCCTGGCCCGGCTGGAGGGTCACCGCGCCCGTCGGGGTTTGCTCGCACTCCAGGCGAACCGCGGGACCGGGCGGCAGATCGGCCACCGTCAGCATCGCGCTTAAATTCAGCGCGCCCGGCATCTCTCCGGCCTCCAGTTGAATCGCCTGAACCGGAATTTGCGAAACCGAGATCGCCGTGATCGCCGGCCGCGGCGCCACGATGTGCACCGCGCCGGCGAACGTGACCGGCTCGCTGCGATTCGCCACCGTCGCGCGCAGCGAAATGTCGGCGCCCGCCGCGATGCTCCGCGGAAATTGGAGCGTGATGCGCCGCGCCTCTCCATCGGCCGAAGCCGCGCCCAGCGTCGCCGTTCCCTTCGAAGCTTCCACCCGCTCCAGCAGATCGAGACGCTTGCCTTTTAACTCGACGCTGATCGAGCTCACGCCCTGGTTCACGTTGAACCCCAGATTATCGATCACCGGAACCGGCGGCAGCACGGTGAGCGGGACGTCATGCGCCTTTCCGTCCACCTGCGTGACCATCAGGTTGTACAGACCCGCATCCAGGCCCGCTGCGTCGGCTTGAATGTCCATGTGATTCTGCGCCCCGTCGCGCAGGCCTTCCGGCAGAAGGAACGGAACCGCGCTGGCGGTGGCGAATTCGTCGCCGATTTTCTTGATCTCCACCTTGGTGACGAATTCGAAGTCCGCGCCCTCCATCGTCAGCGGAACTTTTCCCGCCCCCGCCGTCAGCCGGTCCTGCGAAGCCGCCTTCAGTTTCGCCCCGTGAAAGGTGTCGAGCGGCCGCACCTCGAAAAATCCCTGCACCTCAAAATCGTCCCAATCCCAGTTCGCGCTCAAGCTGTAGCGGCCCGGCTTGATCTGCTTGTCGAGCGCCAGTTCGATGCTCTTCGTGTTCTCGAGCACCTGAATTTTGACCGGAATCTGCTTGCCGCGATCCGGCGTCAGCATCCACTCGCGCGCGCGATCCAGATTTTTCCAGTCGCCTTCATTCTTGGTGGTGAGCGGAAGCGGCGATTTGAGATCCGCCGGCAGTGAATTCGCCTTGCCCACCGTCAACCGCGGCGGCGGCGCGTTGGGAATTCGCACCGCCCACAGATACGCGATGCGCGTGTGCGCCTCGGGCGAGTTGGATTTCGCGCACAGCCCCAGCGCGTCGTCCGGCATCTCCTGCGAAAACATGGAGCGGAACTGCGAACGCGGAAACGCGATCTGGCTCAGGTTCAGGAGCATCGCCGTGCCGCCCGCCGCCAGTCCGATGGGGCTGCCGAAAAACATCTCCGCGACCCCCGTCGCCAGCCCCGCCGTCTGGCCCACCGGCTGCGCTCCCTGCCCCGAGAGCGGATCGTAATTCGCCATCGCCGGGTTGAGCGCCTGCAGCGCCACCATGCTCTGCTGGTTTACCGTCGCGGTCCGGTTGAGCGCCGCACCCGATCCGAATTGCGTAGAAAATCCGTGCAGCGCCGCGTTGACCGTTTCGGCTGAGCTGTCGCTCGAGCTCAGCGCCGCGATCAGCGCTTCGGTCTTGGCCGTTTTGTCGGCGTAATCGGCCAGCTCGCCCATCAGTTGATCGTCGTTATCCAGAAACGACTGGACTTTTTTCACGTTCAAACCGGACGGTCCATACACGAATGCCACAATCGAGGTGCGCCACGGAACCATCCAGTGCTGCGGTTTCGACGCCGGCCGCGCATCGAAGATCAGAATCTTGTCGCTGCCCTTTTTGTCCGCGGGCGCGAGCACCAGCGTCACCTCGCCCTTGCGCTCTTCATGCGGGCGTAGAACCGGGCGATACAGGATCGTGTCGCCTTCTTCAATCCGCGTCATGGTGCGCAGCGGAAGCGCCGTCTTGGAGTGAAGCGGCGACGGTGAGGACACGCGCAGATCGATGGCGCCCACCGCGGCTCCCGAGGCGCAGATCAACGGCGGCACGGTCGCGGCAACCAGCGGCACAGAGCCCAGTAAGGCGCAAAGAAAGCTTCGCACGGCCGAATTTTCATTGTAAGCCAGTGGTTCGTAGTCCGTAGTCCGTGGTCCGTGGTTCATGACCGTGCCACGCACTCCATTTGCCCACGGTGGGAAAATTAAAGTATGTCCTCCCTGCCTCCCCTCAGCCAACCCGATCCGAGCCAGACGTTTCCGGTTTTGACCCAGGCGCAGATCGACCGCATCCGCCCCTTGGGCGCCCTGCGCGACGTCGATAGCGGCGAAATCCTGTTCGAGCCGGGCGATTCCGATATGCGCTTTTTCGTCGTCCTTTCCGGACGGATGGAGATCGTCCAGCCCACCCTCGACGGCCGCGAGCGCCAGATCGCCACCCACGGACACGGCTCATTCACCGGCGAGATCAACATGATCTCCGGCCAGCGGTCCCTGGTGCGCGGGCGCGTCACCGAACCCGGCGTTTTTCTGGAGCTCGACTCCAGCGCTCTGCGCAGCCTCGTCGCCAAAGACGCCGAGCTGAGCGAGCTGCTGATGCGCGCCTTCATCCTGCGCCGCATCGAGCTCATCCGCCACGGCTACGGCGACGCGGTTCTGCTGGGCTCGCGCCATTCGGCCAAAACGCTGGAGCTGCGCGAATTCCTCAGCCGCAACGGTTACCCCTACACGTATGTCGATCTCGACACCGATCAGGGCTCCCAGGCGCTGCTCGACCGCTTCGAGGTGAAAGCGTCGGAAATTCCCGTGGTCATCTGTCACGGCCGCAACGTCCTGCGCAGCCCGACCATCCGCGCGCTCGCCAATTGCCTGGGCTTCAATCCCGCCATCGACGCCGCGCACGTTCGCGACGTCGTGATTCTGGGCGCCGGACCCGCCGGACTTGCCGCCGCCGTCTACGCGGCTTCCGAAGGGCTGGACTCCCTGGTCATCGAAACACGCGCGCCCGGCGGGCAGGCCGGCTCGAGCTCCAAGATCGAAAACTACCTCGGCTTTCCCACCGGCGTCTCCGGCCAGGAGCTGGCCGCCCGCGCCATCACGCAGGCGCAGAAGTTCGGAGCCAAAATGATGATCGCGCGCAGCGTGGTGCGGCTCGATTGCGATCAACAACCCTACAAAGTGATGCTCGACGGCGGAGAAGCCGTACCCACGCGCACCATCGTCATCGCCACCGGAGCGCAGTACAACAAGCCCGCGCTCAAGAATCTCGAGAAATTCGAGGGCGAGGGCGTCTATTACGGCGCCACGTTCATCGAATCGCAGCTCTGTGAAGATGAGGAGATCGCCGTGGTCGGCGGCGGAAATTCGGCCGGGCAGGCCGCGGTGTTCCTGTCGCAGACCGCGCGCAAGGTTTACATGCTGGTGCGCTCATCGGAGCTCTCCACCACCATGTCGCGCTACCTGATCCAGCGCCTTCAGGAGAATCCGCGCATCGAGCTGCATTTCCGCACCGAAATTTCGCGCCTCGAAGGCGGCGCCTCGCTCGAGCGCGTCGAGTGGCGCAATCGCGACACCGGCGAGGTCTCCACCCACGCGATCTCCAGCCTGTTCATCATGACCGGCGCCTCGCCCAAGACCGATTGGCTGCGCGACTGCCTCGCGCTCGATGCCAAGGGGTTCATTTTGACCGGACGCGATCTGGACGAAGCCGCGCCCGGAATCGACATGCCGCACTGGCCCCTCGCCCGCCGCCCGCAGATGCTCGAAACCAGTTTGCCCGGCGTTTTCGCCGTCGGCGACGTGCGCGCCGGTAACGTGAAGCGCGTCGCCTCCGCGGTCGGCGAAGGCGCCATCAGCATCCACCTGGTCCATCGCACCCTGGCCGAATTGTGAGCCACTGCCTGCTACCCCACAATGAACATGCAATCCCCATACGAAAAAAATCGATATTTTTCCTTGACCGCATGCTCGTACGCCGCGAGCGTCAGTTCGCGCCCCGCGAAAGCGCACACCAGCATCAGCAGGCTCGACCGCGGCAGATGAAAATTCGTCAGCAGCGCGCCCGTGCGCCGAAACTCGAAGCCGGGATGAATGAACAGGTCCGTTTCCGTGCGATCCGCGCCGCTCTCGATCGCCCGCACGCTGGTGGTTCCCACCGCCATCACGCGCCGCGCCGCATCCATCTTCGCGATCGTCTCCCGCGGAACGCGAAACCACTCCGGATGCAGCTTCACCTTCTCGATCGATTCGGAATGCAGCGGCTGGAACGTCCCCAACCCGACGTGCAGCGTCACGCGCGCGATTTGGGCTCCGGCCGCGCGGCACTGATCGAGAATCTCCCCGGTGAAATGCAACCCCGCCGTCGGCGCCGCAACCGACCCGCGCTCGCGCGCGAAAACCGTCTGATAACGCTCCCGGTCCGCGCGCGTATCCGCACGCCGGATGTACGGAGGCAGCGGAACGTGCCCCACCCGGTCGAGCACTTCGAACACGTCGCCCTTCGGCCGCAGCCGCACTGTCCGTTCGCCGAACTCGCCGCGCCCCAGAATTTCCGCGCTCAGATCATCGGAAATCACCACGCGCTCGCCCGATCGCATCTTGCGCCCCGGCCGCACCAGCGCTTCCCAGTTGAGCGCGTCGGCCGAAATCTGTTTCGTCAGAAAAATTTCGACGCGTCCGCCCGTTCCGCGCTCGCGCGTCCCATAGAGCCGCGACGGGAACACGCGCGAGTCGTTCAGCACGATGCAATCGCCCGCGCCGGCAAACGCCGGAAACTCCCGAAACATTCGATCCT
>JASHWA010000132.1 GCA_030044325.1 Bryobacteraceae bacterium | reverse complement strand
AGTTCAGGAACTATATTCAGGAGCTCCAGCTCGAAATGAAGCGCGTAACCTGGCCGAGCTGGAAGCAGGTGCGCGCGACCACCATAGTGGTGATCATCTCCGTGTTCGCCTTCGCCGCGTATTTCTTCGTGGTGGACGGAATCGTCAATGCGGGAATTCAGAAACTGTTCAGCACGTTCGGGAAATGAGGGCCGATGCCAGACGAGATGCATCCCGAGGATGAAGTCATGATGCAGCACCCCCCGGTCGATGACCACGCGCCCGACGACGCGGAACACGACGCGGAACACGACATGGAACACGACGCGGAACACATCGAAGCGCCGGCTGACGAAGCGAGCGCGGAGCACGCTCAAACGGCGCTTGAAGAAGCTGCGGCCGAAGAGCACGGCGAGCTCCCACTCTCCGACAAAAAGTGGTTCATCATTCATACCTATTCGGGATTCGAGCAGAAGGTGGCCGATTCGCTCAAGAGCCGCGCCGAAGCGTTCGGTTTCGCGCACCAGATCGGCCAGATTCTGATTCCGACCGAAGAGGTGATCGAGCTGCGCGCCGGGAAAAAGGTCACCAGCAAGCGCATGCTGTATCCGGGCTACGTGCTGGTGGAGATGGAGATGAATGACGAGCTGTGGCATGCGGTGAAGGCCACGCCTCGCGTGACGGGATTCGTCGGCGGCGGGAACATGCCCGTGCCGCTTTCGGCCGACGAGGTGAATTCGATTCTGTACCGGCAGGCGAGCTCCGCTGAGCGGCCGCGTCCCAAGCTCACCTTTGAAAAGAACGAGACCGTGCGCATCATCGACGGGCCGTTCACCAATTTTTCGGGCAAAGTGGACGAGATCAACGCGGAGCGCAACACGCTGCGCGTGCTGGTGACGATTTTCGGCCGCGCCACGCCGGTCGAGCTGGATTTCCTGCAAGTCGAGAAGATTTAGCGCACAGTGTTGTTCCGCGCCGTGCGCGGGTAGAAGAGATAAAAAATGGCAAAAAAGATTACCGATTACGTAAAACTCCAGATTCCGGCGGGGAAAGCGACGCCGGCGCCGCCGGTGGGCACCGCGCTCGGTCCCAAGGGCATCAACATCATGGAGTTCTGCAAGGCGTTCAACGCGAAGACCTCGGCCAAGGACCAGGAAGGGCTGATCATCCCGGTAGTGATCACCATTTTTTCGGACCGGTCCTTCACCTTCATCACCAAGACTCCGCCGGTGCCGGTGCTGATCAAGCGCGCGGTGAATCTGGCGAAAGGCTCGGCCGAGCCGAACAAGAATCGCGTGGGAAAGATCACGCTAAAGCAGGTGGAGGAGATCGCGAAGTTGAAGATGCCGGATCTGAACTGCTTCACGGTCGAGGCGGCGATGAATTCGGTGAAAGGGACGGCGCGATCGATGGGCGTGGACGTCGTCTGAACGATTTATCTGGCGCGGGCATGCAGCCTGCAAATCAGGAACGTATCGGCCGCCCCGTTCGGGTGGTCAGCATCGGTTTCCCGCCGGGATTGCGTCTGGAGCGGATCGCTCTATTGATCGAGGAACAGGGCGTCCGCGGCGCCGACCTGATCCTGCTGCCGGAGACCTGCCGGGGGCAGCGCGATGACACGATGGAGACGCTCGACGGCCCGGGCATCCGTGCGCTGGCGGCGCTGGCGGCGAAACACCGGACCTACATCGTCTACCCGATCGACCGCATCGACGGAAAGCGGCGCCTGAACTCGGCGGTGATTCTCGACAGGAGCGGCGCGGTCGCAGGGGTGTATGACAAGATTTACCCCTTCCAAGGCTCGGAGTGGGCCATCGAACCCCCGGTCTCTCCGGGCGAACGTGCGTGCGTGTTCACGGCGGATTTCGGCAAAGTGGGCATTGCCATCTGTTTCGACCTCAACTGGCCGCAGCTATGGCATAGTCTGGCCAGGGAGGGCGCTGAAATGGTTGTCTGGCCGAGCGCGTACTCGGGCGGCAGGGCGCTGCAGGCGCACGCGATCCAGAATCATTACCCGATTGTCAGTGCGACCTGGATTCCCGACTGCCGCATTTACGATCTGGACGGCGACGAGATCGCGCACGACGAGAACAATCGCGGGGACGGGCTGAATGTGACCTGCGCAACGCTCGATCTGGACCGCTGCATCTTCCATTTCGATTTCCATCATCCGGGGAAGCTTCAGCAGCTGATCGAGGAGCACGGCGACTCGGTCGAAACGGAAAAATGGCTGCCGCGGGAAGCCTGGTTTGTGCTGAAGGCGAAACGTCCGGGCGTGAGCGCGCGGGAGCTGGCTCGCGAAAACGGGTTTGAAGAGCTGCGCGATTATATCCGGCGGTCGGGGTCGGAGATTTCGGCGCGACGCGCCGCGAGCGCCGCGCCTTAGTGCTGCGCTGCTTCCTGTTCCGGCTGGGCCTTGAGCGGGAAGCGCGCGCCTTTGGGAATCGGAACCAGCATCTGCTCCTTGCGATAGATCAGCGTGGAGGTGTTGTAGCTGGCGATTTCGAATCCGTGTCCGTGGGTGATCGCGTCGGTGGGGCAGGCTTCGACGCAATATCCGCAGAAGATGCAGCGGTTGTAGTCGATGTTGTAGACCTGGGCGTAGCGCTCGCCGCCGCTGATGCGTAGTTCGTCCGTGTTTTCGGCGGCTTCAATGTAGATGCAATCGGCCGGGCAGGCGGCGGCGCACAGGAAGCAGGCGACGCATTTTTCGAGGCCGTTTTCGTCGCGCTGCAACTGGTGCACGCCGCGGTACCGTTCCTGGAATTTGGCGGGCGCTTCGGGATAATCCTCGGTGATGGTGGGATTGAGCATCTCCTTGAAGGTGATGCTCATGCCTTTGGCGATGGCCGCGGCTTCGCCGAACATATCGGAAATTTTCGCCATGAAGATTCATTATCGCGCAAGGTGATCGCGCGATGCGAGAGGATCCCCGGAATCCGGAGCTCGAGGTTCCGCTCGCCGCGATTTTCGGTGAAATCGAATAAGATCCTAGCGAGTTCGTTCGAGCAGCTTCCGCGCCTGCTCGCGGACTTGCGCGTCGCCGATCTTTGCGGCTTTTTCAAGATACGGGCGCGCGGCGGAGATTTCTCCGGAGGCGGCAAGCGCGGCGCCCAAGTCGAGATGGGCGCGCGCGAACTGCGGCGCGATGCGGACCGCTTCGCGAAACTGCGCAATCGCTTCGGCCGTGCGACCTTCGGCGAGCAGCACGTTTCCCAATAGATCGCGGGCGCGGGCGTGCTGCGGGTCGTGTTCAAGGAGGGTCGTGAGCTCGCGCGCGGCGTCCTCCGGGCGCGCGGCGCGAGCGAGCATCGCGGCGAAATCGTAGCGCGTATCGGCGCGATCCGGGTGGATTCTGAGCGCCTGCTCGAACTGGTAGCGCGCTGCGTTGAAACTGCCGGCCGCGGCGAGAACGTTCGCGAGGTTGTGGCGGGCCTCGGCGTAGTTGGGGTTCAGGCGGATGGCTTGGCGAAACTCGGTTTCCGCGCCGGAGGTGTCTCCCGCGGCCATGCGCGCTCCGGCAAGCCCGTTGTGAGCTTCGGGGATGGCGGGGTCGAGCGCCAGGGATTCTTGGAAAGCTTGCGCGGCTTCCTGCATGCGGTTCTGTTCGAGATAGGACATGCCGCGATGGGTCCACATGGCGGCATCGCGCGGGGCGAGTTGGAGCGCGTCTTTAAAAACGGCGTCGGCGGCGGGATATTGTCTGGCGCGATCGAGACCCAGGGCGAGGCGTTCGAGCGAATCGGGCGATTGCGGGTCGCGATCGACGGCGCGGCGGTAGGGCGCGAGCGCTTCATCGAAACGGCGGCTGGCGCGCAGAGCGTCGCCCAATTGCAAGTAGAATTCCGATTGCGCAGGTCGATATTTCGCGATGTCCGAGGTGAGACGCGCGATGCCTTCTGCGCGCGTGGCGGGTTCGTTCGCCTGCGCGACGCCGAGGTACAGGTCGTCGGAGGCGTGCAATGCCGCGGGATAATACGGGACCGCTTCGCCGCGATATTCGGGGCCGGCGCGCTCGGGGATTGGGGCGAGCAGGTCGGCGGGCGGCCGGCGCTGGATGTAGTGATCCGTCATGGCGACGTGAACGGCGTCCTCGGTCCGGCGCAGCGGCATGTGGCAGGCGATGCAATCGGATGCCGCGGGATGGCGCCGGGCCGCGATCATCGCATCCAAGGCGGCGGCGTGACATTGGCGGCACACGGCCGGGTAGTGCTCGGGGTGCGCCGAGGCGGGCTGGTGCGGATCGTGACAGGTGGTGCAGGTCATCGCGCCTTTGCTCTTCAGGAAACATTGTGACTGGCGCAGGCGGTAGGCCGCGCCGACGATTTCGAAGCGGTCCTCTGTTTTTTCGGGCTTGCGATCGAAGTGCAGGCGGAAGCCGGCGAGGGGTTCGCCGGGGCGGTAAGAGAAGGGTTCGCGCTCATAGCGCACGATCGCATTGGTGGTGGAGAAGCTGGTGGTTTCCAGGTGGCATTGCATGCACACCTCGATCTGGCGATCGAAGGGCAGCCGAGCGGGATTGACGATGGCGGCGCGAATCTCCTCCACGCGGGTTCCGGCGGTCGCCGCGAGCGTCGCGTGATGGCGGCCGTCGCCGTGGCAGCGCTGGCAGTCGATGCCTTCGGCGACGCTCAGAAACACGGGCTGCGAGCGCGGTCCGGTTTTCGCGGGAATTTCCGGATAAGCGTTGTGGCAGAACATGCAGTCATAGCCGATGGCCCGGGTGAGCGACTGGTGATCGGGGCGGTCGTAGCCGGGATTCATCGCCCAATAGCCGCCTTTTTCGGCGTACCATCCGAGCGGGAGCTCGATCAGCGTGTTCTGCGCGGTGCGATGGAGGTAGGTTCTCGAATGATTGCCGGAGCCGAGGACAAAATCGATTGCCGTTTCCGCGACGCTCGTCCGGGTTCCGTCGAATCCGATCTGATACTGGCGCTGGAGGTATTGTCCGTCGCGCTGGATCATTTCGAAATGGGTGTCGGAGGCCTGGTGATAATAGGTGTGATTATGAGTGTAGTCTTCGATGGTATTTTCGGGGCCGGGACGGAAAAAAGAGCGCGCCATTGCGCTTTGGCGGTAATCGCGCCAGATGGCGGGATGACATGCGCCGCAGGCGGGCGCATCGGTCGCCGGGCTCTCCGCGCGACCCGCCGACGCGGCGAAAACGATTGCGCCGAATGCTAACCACCCGGCTCGCATGAGTAATTATACGGCTCATGTCAACGCCGCGGCATTCGTTTTTTGAATGGGCCGCATGTGCTGGATGAGTCCCTGTGAGTCCGCTCGGGACTCACGGTCATGGGAGTAGAATCCGGATATGGTTCGATTGGCGGCGATTGCGGTTTTGTCGTGTGCGCTCGCCGCGGATCGAGGGTACTTGCTGTCGGGACGCGTGAAGCCTGCGGGGGCTTCGGCGATTACGGTGTTTGGCGCGACTTCGCCGTTTAACGCTTCGACGCTTTCGGATGAAGACGGGCGGTTTACGTTCAAAAATCTTGCAGCCGGGACTTATACCATCTCGGTTTTCAATCCGGAGTATGGCGAAGTGCGGCGCACGATCGAAATCGGGCCGGGAACGGCCGGCCGGAAGCAGCGCGTGTCGATCGAGCTCGAATTCAAGCCCGCGGATTTCGATCGTGCGGAGGCGATGAAGCGTGAAAAAATCTCGGC
>JASHWA010000131.1 GCA_030044325.1 Bryobacteraceae bacterium | reverse complement strand
GCAATCGGAACCGGATCTGGTCGCGGTGCTGGTGAAGAAAGAATGAAAATGGGCGTGAATGGACGCGAATTTCCCGTGCGATGCGTGGTGGTTCGTCGCCGGGTGTGGGTGAGCGGTGGAGTTTCGCTCCCGACGATGAACTACTTGTAGAGTTTTTTTGGATTCAGGGACCGGGATTCAGGAGCCGGCGCAGCCAGTTTTTGCGTGGCGCGGGCGGGTTTGGGGCGGGGGAATCGGGTGCGGGTTCGAGGTCGGCGAAGGGGCGGATTTCGAGGCGCTTCTGGTGCTCCTCGCTGCGCTCACCGAGATAACCTTCGCCGCGAACGTAATGACCCAGCTTGCGGCCTTCCACATTTTTTTCCTGGAGCAGTTCGGCGCGAACCTCCTGGCGGTGCGCCATGCCCTGCTCGAAACTGCGCAGGACTTCGGGATCGGACGCGAGGTTGCGGATTTCGGGTTGGAACTGCTCGACGTCGCCGCGGCGGACGGGGACCAGCATGCAGACGGGCTCATCGCGCTCGAAGCGGACCGGGGTGAGCTTGCGGGTGAACTTCCAGTTCATGGTGAAGGGAAAATTCAGCCAGTCGGTTTCGACGATTCCTTCAAGCGGCGCGATTCCATCCTTGGGGTCGTTGGCCGGGCCGCGCGCCCACAGATTCCATCCCGCGGGAGTGCGGAAAAGATAGGGCAAACCGAAGGTGAGAACTCCGTAGCCGAACATGGAGCTGACGCAGGCGGAGGTCTGGCCGCGATCGAAGCTGATGCGCACGCTGTCCTTGGCGGGTTGGCCGGTCCAGACGGCTTCAAAAGCGGCGTCGCACAGCACGAACCAGCCGTTCTGATTCGCGATTCGCAGCGGGAGGCAACGATTGGCCCAGCCGGCGGTATCGACGTCCATCCAATGGCGGCCGGGCGAAGCGGGGACGATTTTCAGATAATTCGCGCAGCGCGGCAGGCGATAGGCGGTGATCGCGCAGGCGTTCATCAGCGAGGAATCATATCATTTTGACGTATATTGATTCGCCCAGGCGCAGGAAGCAGCCGCTAGCAGGCCAGGCCGAGGTAGCGGAAGCCGGCGCGGGAGAGACGGGAGCGGTCCAGGGCCAGGCGGCCAT
Organism: Bryobacteraceae bacterium; assembly: GCA_030044325.1. Lineage (GTDB taxonomy): Bacteria > Acidobacteriota > Terriglobia > Bryobacterales > Bryobacteraceae > Palsa-187. Next base: position 4,799 of record JASHWA010000131.1, on the reverse strand, counting down.
CGAGCATGACGGCGGTGCGCATGGATTTGGCGAGCGGCTCCCAGTCGAGCTCGCGATACTGCGGCCATTCGGTCACCAGGACCACGGCGTCGCAATCGCGGATGACCTGTTCGGGCGAATCGCAGCAGGCGACGTCGCACAACTCGGGGTGGTCCCGGCGGAAACGGTCCATGGCTACCGGATCGTGGGCTTTGACGCGCGCGCCGCGCTCGATCAGCTTGCGCGCGATATCGATGGCGGGAGCTTCCCGAAGATCGTCGGTGTGCGGCTTGAAGGCGAGGCCGAGCAGGCCGATGGTGCGCCCTTTCAAGATGCGCAATTCGCCGAGCAGCTTTTCGATGACGCGCTCGCGCTGGCGGCGGTTGACGTCGCGCGCGGACTGCACGATGGGCATTTCGAGGCCGTATTCGGCGGCGGTGGCGACCAGGGCAGCGGTATCCTTGCCGAAACACGATCCGCCCCAGCCGATTCCGGCTTGCAAAAACCGGGTGCCGATGCGCGCGTCGAGACCGATGCCTTTGGCGACCTGCGCGATATCGGCCCCGACTTTTTCCGAGAGCAGGCCGATTTCGTTGATGTAACTGATTTTGAGAGCGAGAAACGCGTTGGCGGCGTACTTGATCAGCTCGGCCGATGCGAGGTCGGTGGAGATGAGCGGAACCGCGCCCAATTCTTCGGGCCGCGGGAGAAATGGCGGCGGCTGAAAGGTCTGATCGAGAATGGGGCGGTACAGGGTGTAGAGGACTTCGGCGGTCTGCTCTTCATCGGCGCCGATGACTACGCGGTCGGGATAGAGGCTGTCGTGCAGGGCGCTGCCTTCGCGCAGGAACTCGGGATTGGAGGCGACGGCGAAGCTGGTGTGCGGCTTGCGGCCGTTGCGTTTCTCGAAGGCATCGCGCACCAGCGCTCCCACCCAGTTTCCGCTGCCGATGGGCACGGTGGACTTGTTGACGACGACGGTGAAGGTGGCGTCCATGTGCTCGCCGATGCCGCGCGCGGCGGCTTGCAGATATTTCAAGTCGGGCGAGCCGTTTTGCCCGGGAGGGGTTCCGACGGCGATGAAAATCACCTGGGCGCCGGGAATCGCGTGGGCGTACTCGGTGGTGAATTTCAGATTGCAGCGCGCTTCGGCGAGCAGATCGGCGAGAAAGGGCTCATGAAACGGGACGGCGCCGCCTTCGAGCATGGCGATCTTTTCGGCCACCGGATCGGCGCAGGTGACCTTATGGCCGAGGAACGCAAGACAAACCCCCGTCGTAAGGCCGACGTAGCCGGTTCCCAAAATCGTAACGTTCATGAGTCCTCTTATTTTACGACAGCGAGGGCCGGAGTGAGTTGGAACCTTAGCCGGGCGTGGGCTTCACGCAGGGCTTGTTCGGCGAGCGCGGGCGTCGAGGCGCGGGCGAAGATGAACCCCAGGTAGCTGGCGGCTTCCGGCAGCGGAACCAGGAGCTGGCCTTCTTTGGCGGTAACGGCGACATCCTCGATTCCGGGAACTGCGCGCGCTTCGTCGAGGCCGAGCACGCCCGAATAAACGCCGGCCGCAGGAATGGGGATCATCATCACGGCGTGAGCGCCGGACGTTAAAGTCAGGCGCGAGACGTCGCGGCCGAGGGCGTGTTGGAGCAGGATTTCTTCGAGGCTCGCGCCGTTTTCAAAGCGCAGGACGCGCGAGCACAGACCGCCGATGGGCCGCGCGGCGATTTCGAGCATCCACACGCCGCGATCGTTGACGCGCATTTCGGCGTGCGCGGGTCCATCGGAGAGGCCGAGGGCTCGCGCGGCGCGGAGGGTTGTGTCGACGATGGCGCCCTCGATGGCGGAGGGTTCGCGGGAGGGGGTGACGTAGATGGTCTCTTCGAAAAACGGGCCGTCGAGCGGATCGGGTTTATCGAACAGCGCGAGGGGTTGAAAACGGCCATTCGTGAGCAGCCCTTCGAGCGCGAACTCGCGTCCGGGGATGAAGGATTCGAGTTGGATGGAGCGATCGGTTTCGCGCTCGAGGATTTTTTGGATACGCGCGAAGGCCTGCTCGAATTCGGCGGCGTGGTTGACGCGGATCACGCCGCGGCTGGCGGAGAGCGCGACAGGTTTCAAGACGCAGGGATATTGTGCGTCGCGGGCGGCGGCGCGGGGGTCGCGGACGAGCTCGAAGTGAGGAACGTTCAGGCCGGCAGCGCGAAATCGCCGGCGCGCGAGATTCTTGTTTTTGGCCGCGAGGACCGCGGAGGGTGAGCTGAAGCGCAAATGGAGGCGCGCGGCGATGTGCGCGGCGACGCATGCCGGCTGATCGCCGACGGCGAGGATTCCGTCGAAGGGGCCGCGGGAGGCGAGGGTGTCGAGATTGGATGCGGGGTGGTCGAAGCGAAGCGGGACGGCGTGGTCGCCCCAGGGATTTTCGAGAACGTGGCAGCGGTCGGTGGCGAGAACGAGATCGACGCCGAGTTTCGAGGCCGCATCGGCGAAGGAGTGGACCTGGTAGCCGGTGGTGGAGGCGACGAGAAGGATTTTTTGCAAGCGGTCCTTTTCCAATGTAACGCTGTGACGGGTTGGGCGCGCGATGGCGACTGTGAAAAAACGGCTGGACCCGCGCCATTACTGGCGCGGCTCGCGGGCGGGCGCGGGCGCGATGTTTGGTTGGGCGTGCGCGGGCGCCACGTTTGGTTATAGAAGCGCGACCTGCGCTTCGGTTGGCTCCGCTCAACAGTACCAGGGCTCGTCGAGCCAGGGGATCGCGGCGCGGGGCAGGAGGTTGAAATTTTCGAGGCCGGCGAGCGCGGCGATTTCTTGGAAAACCGCGGCGCGGGCGTCTTTGATGCGGCGATGCGCGACTTCGAATACGGCGTGGCCCAGCGCGTCGACGGAGGGGTCGCGGTGTTTCCATGGATAGACGAGCGATTTGGAATCGAGGGGGCCGATGGCGGCGCGGATGTCTTCGAGATCGAGCAGAAGCGATCCCGGCGTGATCAGGAGGCGCAGGGCGAGTTGCACGGGCGCCACATTTTCGACCAGATCGAGCGCGACGAGGGTGCGCAGCAGATCGCGGTAGGAAGCGAGCGTGGTCCACGGCGTGAAGGCGATGAACGTGGGAGCGAGCGCGATCGCGGCGGCGCGGGTGAGATCGACGGCTTCGAAAAAATCGCGCCGGGTGTGACGTTTTTCGAGCCGCGCGAGGACCGCGTCGTCGAGCGATTCGACGGCGCTGGTGATCAGGATACAGCCGGTAAAGCGCAGGACGGGGAGAAGATCGCGATGGGCGAGAAGGTGCTCGATTTTGATGGTCGCATCGTAGGTGATGGCCGGAAATTGGGCGTGCAGGGCTTCGACGATGCGGATGGAGTGGGCGGGACCGTTGAAAAAATCGGGGTCGCCGAAGGTGACGTGCGTCGCACCCTGCGCGGCTTGGGCGCGGATGTCCTCGAGTACGATTTCGCGCTGCACCACGCGGAACTGGCCTTGATAGACGGGAACCACGGGGCAATGCCGGCAGGTGTGCTTGCAACCGCGGCTCGATTCGGTATAGGCGACGGTTTTCGATTCGCCGTGGTGATGCATGCGGGCGTAGCCGGAGGGTTGGTTCGAGCGGTCGGGCGCGAGAAAGGCGAGCCGGTCGAGGGAAATCGGGGGCGCGCTTTCACCGGCGGCGATGGCGACCAGGGCGGGCTCGAATTCGCCTCCGGCGATCGAGGTGACGCCGAGCGATGCGAGCAGTTGGGCGTTCAACGGCGCGTACAGGCCGAAGGCGGCAAGGCGGGCGCGCGGATTGACGCGCTTGATTTTTTCGATCACGGGAAGCGCGAGGCGGGTCGCGGTGTGCATGGGGAGATAGAAGGCGATGAGCGCAGCGTCGCGCGCGGCGTCTTCGGGAAGGCGCTCGACGGCGAGGTCGGCCGAGGAGACTTCGTGCCCCGCGCGCGTGAGCCAGGCTTTGGCGGAAGCGAGGCCGAAGGGGTGGCGGCCAAGCTCGTAGGTGGAGATGAGGAGAATGCGCACCTGTTTCTAAAGTATCGCTGATGGCGGGCGGCGCTCCCTGGCGAAGTCACCCGCGCCATGGCTGGCGCGGCTCGTCCGAACGGAGGCAGGACGTCGCGCAATCACCGCGCCATGGCTGCCGCGGCCCGTCCGAACTGAAACAGGACCTCGCGCCGCTCAATCCATGGAACAGAGGGTGTCCACTGGATCGCTTTCAGGTGACCCTCGGGAAAACATGGATGAGGGAGTCTTTTTATGAAACAAACGTTGCGGTTTTGCGTCTACCTCGGTTGTGTAGCGGGACTTACGATGCTTCCGTTGCGGGCGCAAGAGAATTCGTACGGTTTCTTCACGGCGGCGGCCAGTGCGGGCTTTTCGACGCCCGTGTACCGCGCCGGCAGCTATTACGATACAGGCTGGAATTTCCGGGCCCAGGCCGGAATCAATTTATTCGACGGCCATGTGGGCCTTTTGGGCGAGTTCGCGTTCGACAACCTGGGAGTGAATAGCGCCACTCTGAGCAATCTGGGTTATCCCGGCGGTGTGACGCGCAGCTACGCATTCAATTTCGAACCGACCTACCGCTTCTACACGCGCGGGCGGGCGACGGCGTACGTGCTCGGCGGTCCGGGCGTTTACGTCCTCGATACGGACTTCACCGCGCCGGCGATCGCCACGGTAACCGGCTTCAATCCGTTTTTCGGTTTTTATAACGTGGGGATTCCCACCAACGTGGTGGTCGCCTCGTTCAGCACGACCAAGCTGGGGGTGAATGGCGGGCTCGGAATGGATTTCCGGATGGGCTCGGGGAGAGCGAAATTGTTCGC
>JASHWA010000130.1 GCA_030044325.1 Bryobacteraceae bacterium | reverse complement strand
CGCCTTGGTGATGACGGTAGCGGTGGTCGGGTTTCCCGGCCTGGGCTGGGCGCAGACCGTCACAGGAATCAGAATCGCAGCCGTAAGCAGAACTTTCGGTGCAGCTTTTTTCATAGTGTTCCTCCTGAACCTAAAAAACCTGATCGATCGGATGACGCAGATGCCCGCAACATGGGCTGCTATCCGAATGGACCATGAGATTATCCGTTGTTCGCACGCGCTTGTCAAAGGAGGTGGTCCGCAATCGGCGGAATTTGCACTTCGAAAGCGTGGCGCTCGGGCGGAAAGGCAGAATCAGGTAGAATTTACGCAAGCAGTTGGGCATCCTTATGCCAGATCGCCACGAGCGGATCCGGGACATCTTCATCGCGGCTGTCGAATTGCCGGAGAGCCGGCGCGCGGCTTACCTCGAAGAAGCGTGCGGCGACGATTACAGACTGCGGGCCGAGGTCGAGAAGCTGATCGGCGCCGACAAGAGCACGGAAACATATCTTCGGCCACCGGAGAGGGAGAGCGCCACGCGCTTTTCACTCGGGCATGTGCTCGCCGGACGGTTTCGCGTGGTGCGCTTCATCGCGGGCGGAGGAATGGGGGATGTCTATGAGGCCGAGGACCTGGAACTGCACGAACGCGTCGCGCTGAAGACCATCCGGCCGGAGATGATCAGCAATGCCAACGCCCTTGCGCGATTCAAGCGCGAAATTCAATACGCCAAGCGCGTGACGCATCCCAATGTCTGCCGCATTCACGACTTCGGCTCGTATCGGGAGGGCGAGCGCGAGATCGTGTTTCTGACCATGGAGCTGGTGGAAGGCGAAACCCTGGCGGCGCGGCTGGGGAGGGGGCCGATTGGCGCGGAGGAAGCGCTCGAGCTGGTGACACAGATAGCGGGCGCGCTGACGGCGGCGCACCAGGCCGGGATCATTCATCGCGATCTGAAACCGTCCAACGTAATTCTGGCGGGGGCCAAGGCGGTCGTCACGGATTTCGGGCTGGCGCGGCCGGCCGCTCCGACCGAGGATGCGTCGCTCACCGAGGCGGGAAAGGTCGTGGGCACGCCTGCCTACATGGCGCCGGAGCAGATCGCCAACGGAGAGATGACGCCGGCAACGGATCTCTATGCGCTGGGGCTGGTGATGTATGAGATGGTGACGGGCCGGCGCGCGTTTCCGGGGAACGGAGCGCGCGAGAATCCGGTTCCGCTGGTTCCGAATCTGGACGCGCGCTGGTCGCGAGTCATTCGCCGGTGTCTGGAACGCGATCCGGCGCGGCGATATCAAAGCGCGGCGGAGGTGGTCGGGGAGCTGTCGGGCGCACGCAGGAGACCGGCGAGGATCCCGCGATATTGGCTGGTTGCGGCGGCGGCTTTTGCGGCGATTGCGGCCGCGGCGGTGTTCGCGCCGGTGTTCCTGTTTGCGCCGAAGCCGGGACCGGAAGCCGCGCGCTGGTATCAGGAAGGGATAAACGCGCTACGCGACGGCACCTATTACAAGGCGAGCCAGGCATTGGAGCGCGCCGCGAGTCTGGCGCCGCGCTACGCGCTCGCGCATGCGCACCTGGCCGAAGCCTGGCTCGAACTGGATTATCAGGATCGGGCGCGCGAGGAGATGCTGCGCGCGAATCCGCCGGGAGCGCATTTAAAGCTGTCGTCGGCGGAGGAGAGTACCCTCGAAGCCATTCATCTGACGATGACGGGAGATTACACTGGAGCGGTCCGGAAATATCGCGAAATTCTGGACCGGGCGTCGGCGGGGGAAGCGGCCGATGCGTATGTCGACCTGGGGCGCGCCTACGAGAAAAACGAGAAGCTGAAAGAGGCGCTCGAAGACTATCGTGAGGCGGCGCGGCGCAGCCCGCAATTCGCCGCGGCGTTTCTGAGATCGGGCGTGCTATATGCGCGCAGCCAGGATGCGGGCGACGCGCGCACGGCGTTCGATCAGGCGGAGACGCTGTATCGCGCGCTCAGCAACATGGAAGGGGTCACCGAGGTGATGTACCAGCGCGCCGTTGCGGCGACCAATGCGGGGCATCCAACGGAGGCGGTGGAACTGGCCGAGCAGGCCATCGCGATCGCGCGGACGGCCGGCAACGTGAACCAGCAGGTGACGGCGCTGATGACGCTCAGCTACGCGCGTTACAATCTCGGGGATCCGGCGAAAGGTCAGGCATCCGCGATGGAAGCGCTGGAGCTGGCGCGCAGCAACGGTCTTGAGAATCTCACCACGCGCGGGCTGGTGCAGGTGGGCAACGCGGCGATGATCCGAGGCGAGCCGGAGCAGGCGGCGAAGTATTTTCGCGAGTCGCTCACCTACGCGCGCCGATATCAGTCCACGCGCAATGAGATGCGCGCGGCGCTTTCGCTCGCGAGCGCGCTGATTCAGGAGGGGCACGCCGAGGAGTGCATCCAGGCGCTCCAACCGGCCATCGAATTTTACAAGAACGGAGGGTATCGGGTGGAAACGGTGCAGGCGCTGCTGATCCTGAATCGCGCCAGGGTTGCGCAGGGGGATTATCAGGGTGCACTCCAGGCTGCGACCGAACCGCTCGCGATCGCGCAGCAATTGAAAAACGGGAGGCTGATCGCGCTGGCCGAGGATGCGACCGCGCGCGCGTTGAGCTCGCTGCAAAGGTATCCCGAGGCGCTCACGCACTTCGAGCAGGACCTCGCCGCGGCGCAGGCCACCGGCGATAAGGGCGGGATCGCGTTTGCGCAGTTAAATATCGGGACGCAACTTGCGCAACTGGGGCGCTATCAGGCAGCCGCGGAAGCGCTCCAGCACGTGCTCGATTCTTCGGGGGCGGGCAATGCATCGCTGGCGGCGGAAGCTCATCTGGAGCTTGCGCGGATGAATCTCAGCCGGCTGAAACTTGCGGATGCGACGAAGGAGGCGGGGCTGGCGCTCGCGCCCTCGGGAAACGGGCGGCAGATGGAGGCGGATTGCGTGCTGGCGCTTGCGGCGTCGATCGGCGGACATTCGAAAGAGGCGCGGCGTCAGGCGCAGGAGGCTCTGAAGCTCGCCGAGGAGCCGGAAAGCGAGATGGGCGATGCGCTGCTGGCAGCGGCGGCGGTTCGCCTGGCGAGCGGGGATCGCGACGAGGCTTTGGACGCCGCGTTACGCGCGCAGCAGATTTTTTCGCAAAGGCACCAGCCGGAATCGGAATGGCGAGCCTGGCTGCTGTGCGCCCGGGCGGCGAAGGGGCCGAAGGCGAAAGATTACGCGGCTTCGGCGAAGGCCGTTATGGGCGCGATCGAAAAGACGTGGCCGGCGCAGGATTATCAAAGCTATCTGGCGAGACCGGACGTTCAAATTTACCGGAAACAACTGGATCAATTTTAGTCAGTCGTCCCGAAAATGGGCTCGTAATTTCACGCGGATTCGTGTACACTCATGAGGATCTCTGGAGGGACGAATGAAGATAAAGGCTAGCTATGCAATCGGCGGGCTGGTTATTTTATTGGGCCTGGCCGCGACCGTCTTTCGATTTGTCGAAGGACACTGGCCCTTCTTTCAGTTAAGCGGGGCTGATCCGCCGATCATTATCGGTGATTCGAGCGTAGATGTGTTCGCGAGGCATCCGTTCGACGACTCGGCAGCGGACAGTCATCATCATCAGGAGTCCGGTGACACGGTGATCTCTATTCAGAAATACGACAACGCCGACCACTTCATTAGGACCGTTTGCAAGCCATGCACGCTGCCGTTCTCGTTCAACTTTTATGATCAAAGAGAGCAAACCATCAGCGTGCAGTCTTACAATAGTGGGGCGGGCACTGAAATCGTCACGAGCTATACGTCGTGGGACCAGTGGCCGTTAACGGCCAACGCTACGGGTGCGAGCGGAGCTTCGGGGGCCGCAGCGTATTACGACAAGCGTACGGTCGACGCCGGCGCATATCTCGAGGATGTGGGCGGCGGCGGCAAGTGCGGGTGCAAGTTTTACGTGTGTTTCAACGCTAATGACTCGCACTGCCAACACTAGAGAATGAGTCGTCCCAGTCACTCCGGCAGCCCGCGGCGGATTTTCAAATCCACCTATGCGTCAGCAACCCACGACACCGTGCGACACTTTTCGTTGAAGGGATTTTCTATGAAGAATGGACCCAATCGCCGGCGATTGCTCGCCCTGGCGCTGGCTGCTGCTTTGGCTCCGGCGCTCGCGGCGCAAACGAAGACATATTTTCCCGCCCGCGGGTCGTGGCAGCACAAGTCTCCGGCCGAGGTGGGGATGGACGCGGCGAAGCTCCAGGAAGCGGTCGAGTGGGCGGAGGCGCACGGATCGACATGGGATTTCGAGCGAGACCAGGTTCGCGTGTTCGGCACAACTCTGGGATCTCTGCCCGCGCATCGCGCGCCAACCAACGGCATTATTCTGCGGCACGGATACATTGTTGCCGAGTTCGGCGATACCAAGGCGAACGATCCGGTCTACAGCGCCGCCAAGAGCTTTCTTTCGACTACGGCTTCCCTCGCGTTCGCCAAGGGCTCGATTCAGGATGTGAACGACCCGGTGGTGAAATATGTGCATGACGGCGGGTACGATTCTCCGCACAACGCCAGGATTACGTGGAAAAATCACCTGCAACAGGAAAGCGAGTGGGAAGGCGAGCTGTGGGGCAAGAACGCGAATTTTCTCGGCGCGGAGGCGTTTGGCCGCGGCGAAATGAAACCGCGCGAAATCCATGATCCAGGGACATATTACGAGTACAACGATGTCCGCATCAACCGGCTCGCGCTGTCGCTCGCGCGAGTGTTCGGCGCCGGTTTGCCAGAGGTGCTGAAGACCAACATCATGGACCCGATCGGAGCTTCAAACGAATGGTTGTGGCATGGCTATGGCGCAAAGTCGACCGTGGAGATCAAGGGAAAAGCGGTCGAATCGGTGAGTGGTGGCACGCGCTGGGGCGGCGGGCTGTGGATCAACTCCGATGATCTGGCGCGGTTCGGGCTGCTGATTCTGAACAAAGGAAATTGGGAGGGCAAGCAGCTCGTATCAGAGCAGTGGATCAAAGACGCGACGACGCCGTCGGAGCACGGGCCGGATTACGGATACCTGTGGTGGCTGAACACGAAGCAGAAACAATGGCCGAGCGGCCCGAAGACGAGCTTCGCGGCCATCGGCAACGGGGGGAACATCGTGTGGATCGATCCGGATCATGATATTGTGCTGGTGTGGCACTGGGCAGGAGCGGGCAAGGCCGTGGACGGAATGATCGCGCGCATTGTCGCCTCGGTATCTGGCCCCGATTCGGGTGGAAGATAGCATAGGCACGCGATCGCCCGCTGCCAAAGCTCCTAACGAAGAGCCTTCAGAGCGGCATCGCGCACCGTGGGGTCAGGGCTTTTGGCTGCCTCTTCATACTGCACCCGCGCCTCTGACGCATTCCCTCGGTACGCGAGAATCCGCCCAAGCCCGAGATGAGCTTCATAGAGTTCAGGTTTGATCTGGATCGCGTGCTGGTAGGCCTCCGCCGCACGGTCGATTTGCCCGTGCCCGGCCAGCGTGGCGCCCAGGTCACTGTAAGCCTCGGCTAAGCCCGGATCCAACCGGAGGGACTCTTCCAGTTCCGCCAAGGCTTTTTGATAGGACCCGGTTTGGGCCAGTAGAACACCGTAGTGATGGTGAGCCTCGGCATAATCCGGTTGAGCCGTAATGGCTTTCTTGAAATGATATTGGGCCTCTGAGTACCGGGACGTTCCCGCGAGGATAGTAGCGAGATTGTATTGCGCGGAGGCATAATCCGGCCGAATCGAGATCGCGTCGCGAAAATGCTTTTCCGCTCCGGACCAATCGCGCTCTTGGAGCGAAGCCATTCCCAAGAAATTATGGGCCTCCGGTAGATCGGGATTTAGCAGCAGAGCCTGATTGAGCACCTGGCGCGCCCGATCGAGATTTCGTTGAGTGACATAGGCGCCGCCCAAATTCGTCAATACGCCGGTTTTGGGTAAGGGGAGGGCCGCGGCCCTTTCGAGCATCGGTATGGCTTGCGTCATGCGTCCAGAGCTGAGCAGGGCCGATCCGAGTTGCTCCAGCGCGGGGCGAAAGTCCGCGCGCCGCTCGAGCGCTTGCTGATACCAATGGATCGCCTGATCGAAATTGGCCGCCTTGGCATAAGCATCGGCGAGACCGACATAAAACTCGGGTGCGGCCGGCTGGTACTTTTCCAGGTCCGTTTGGAGTTGTGGAATGCCGGACTTCAGATTCGCGCCGTAATACACTTGCGCGAGATCAATGTACAGCTTATTCTCCGGTGTCATCGGAAGCTCCGGAGGGTAGTACAGGCTCACTTCGCCGTGATAGTTTTCACCAGCGGATTCGGATTCTTGGATTTGCTCCAAGAGATCACGCGCGGCTTTTCTCCGCTGGATGTAATGGTCGGTCATCACGGCGTTGACGACGTCCTCGGTGCGCCTCTT
>JASHWA010000129.1 GCA_030044325.1 Bryobacteraceae bacterium | reverse complement strand
AATTTTTGATCGTATAGAAATTCCCCGTGTACCCGACGATCAGCATCGCGTGCCGGCCGTGCCGCCCGCTGGGGCGCTCCGCCGCGTTGAACTGGCCGTCGCGTCCGATATCGGAAAACGCTTCGCCCGTGTTCATCGCAATGTGCACCGGACATCCCGCGCTCAGCACTTTGCGAACATCGTCGAGCGCGATGGGATGCGGCGTCGCTTCGAGCAGATGCTTGCCGGCGTCGGAAGCCAGCACGCGTTCCGACGTCACCGGCACTTCGCTCGAATCCGGCCACAGCTCCTGCCGGCAGGTTCCATGCTCCACCAGAACGTTCCCCGGATCCGTGCCGCTGGTGGTGCCGTCGCCGCCCGAATACGCGTATGGATAGTCCTTCGCGTCCCCCTGCATGCGCTGGAATTGCAGCATGGTGAAGCTCGGCGACAGCCGCGCGACCGTTCCGGATTTCATTTGGGTGACCAGCTCGGTCGCATGCGTCCAGGCGAACGCCGAACACCGCGACGTCTGCCCCTGATCGCCCACCGGCGTGCAGTATTTCCGCAAATCCACCGCGTCGGCCACCTGCACGTTGTCGAACGCCGGCGGCAGCGGCTGCGGCGCCACCGGCTCGCCTTTGTCAGGCACCGCGACATCCAGTCCGCCCAAATCGATTCCCGGGTAGCGCATCCGCAGCAGTTCGAGCGCCGCCATGGTGACGAATCCGAATGCGTGCAGCTGCCCGCCGCGCTCGTACAGTTGCACCGTGTCGGACACGCCGGGCGCCACCTGGTCGAACCCGCGCAGCATCGCCGGATCCTGGTACGGCTGAAATCCCTGGGAGCCCAGTTGCGTCTCGCGCGTGTCGCCGAAAAATTCGTGATCACCGAACAGATTCTGCGCCGATTCCTGGTAGTCGTCCGGCGTCCAGCTTCCGTCGTCCTCTTCGAAATCCTCCGCAGTCGCATTGGGGAAATCCTCGGCGGACATCGCGGTGTCTTCGTCGAGCTGCATCAGATCGTCGGGATCTGAAAACTCGTCATTTACATCGCCATCGTCGTCCCCGTCGCCGTCCCCGTCATCGTCCCCGTTGCCATCACCGTCTCCCCCGTCGCCATCATCGCCGTTGCCGTCGTCCCCATCCTGATCGTCTCCATCCTGATCATCCTGATCATCCCCGTCCTGATCGTCCTGATCATCGCCATCCTGATCGTCATAGCCCTGATCGTCATCCTGGCCGCCGTCGTCTCCGTAATCGCCGCCGCCGTCGTCATAACCTCCGTCGCCGCCATCGTCGAAAAAGCCGCCGCCGTCGTCTCCAGTCCAATAAAAAGGGTCGTAAGGCATAAACGAACATCGTACTATTTTGAGCCCGGCCGGCTCTATTGAACCGGCCGGCTGCGCCGATATGATGAGTGACGCTATGTCTTCCAAGGATTCGCGCAGACATCGACGCTTGCCCTACTCCGGCGCGGTGCGCGTCTCCTGGGAGGATGCGGCGCGCGGGACGCGCTTCGCAATGGGCAAGTGCATCGACGTTTCCGAAAGCGGCTTGCGCCTGGAACTTCCCATATCGATTCCGCCGCTCACCAGCATCTTGCTGAGCGCGGACCGGATTCACGTCTCCGGCTCGGCATCGGTGAAGCACGTGGCCCGCTTCGGCGCCAAGTACCTGCTAGGCGTGGAGCTGAACTCGGAGCTGACGCCCAAAGCGCTCGACACCATCCGCGAGCCGTGGGCGCTGCGCTCGGCCCTCACGCCATAGAGTTGTCACGCCGACGTTTGCGTGCGAACCGCGCCAGCAATGGCGCGGGCTCTCGACAAACGCCAGCCGTCAGCCCGCGGTTTACCCGGTCTTCATCGAAACACTATAGTGAATGGGTGTTGGTCCCTCCGCGAATCCTGGCGCTGTTCGCCGGAACCGAACTGGTGCTGTGCCTGACCCCCGGGCCGGCCGTGCTGTTCGTCCTGTCAAGCGCTTTGCGCAACGGCCCGCGGAAGAGCGTCTTTTCGAACTTCGGAATTCTTGCCGCCAACACGGTTTATTTCGTGCTTTCCGCGGCCGGAATCGGGTCGCTGTTGATGGCTTCCTACAGTCTGTTTTCTGTGGTGAAATGGATCGGCGCCGCGTACCTCATCTTTCTCGGAATGCGTGCGATTTTCGGGAAAACCGGCGTCATCCCGGCGAATTTGGAGGAAAAAGAAACGCGTCCCCTCCGCCTGGTCGCCGATGGGTTCGTTTTGCAGGCGTCCAATCCCAAAGCGATCGTGTTTTTCACCGCCCTTCTGCCCCAGTTTCTCGATCCGCGCGCGCCGGTCGCGCCGCAAATCGCGATTCTGGCGATCACATCCATCGCGATTGAATTTCTGGTCCTGTTCGGATACGGCGCTGCGGCCGGACGCGCCTCCATGCTCGCGCGCCAGCCGCGCTATGCGGCCTGGACCAATCGAACCGCGGGCGTCCTGTTGATCTCGGCCGGCGCCGGACTCGCATCTATCCGGCGATCGTGAACGTCGCAACGTTCGCACAGCCAAACCGGCGACAACCGGGAAATCTTGGAATCGTTCGGATCGCAAGCCGTTGCCACGGCGATGGATGCCCGCGATTTCGTTGCGCGCGTTGGGCGATATTCCACAAGATGCTGGGTGAAATCTGCGCGTAATCGCAGATCGACTTCGAAAACGAAATGGGAGACCGTTCTTCATCAAGCACCCGGAGTTCATGGATCATCAAGTGCACCATGAGGGTTCACGAGAAAAGGGCGCCGGCCGAATTGGAGGAGGCTGGGCGCGGGTGTGCCGCACGCCCGCCCTTCGCGACCTTCTCCATGAGAGCAGTTCGCCCGGTTCTTGAGGTGGGTTTCGTGAGTATGAGGCTCGCATTGCGATGGCGGAGGCGTCGCGGGCGGGAGCATGGCGGCTGTTCGGAGGGCCGGATGCTATTGACTCCGGCGCAGGGCTTCTGTGCTCTCGCTTACTGTCGCGCGCCGGGCCATGGGAGCTCCGGAGGATTAAAATGACTCGCTTCATGATCGCTATATTCATCGTGATCGCGTTCGCGGGGGCTGCCGTACTGAGTTTCACCTTTACCGTCACGAACGCCTCCATCACCTCCTCACAAACCAGCGTGTCCGTTTCCGGGCCCGCCTCACTGACGGTGAGCGGCGTTGGGAGCGACAAAGGAACCTTCACCGCGGGCGGGTCGCTCGCCAATGTTGCCGGAGGCGACGTGACCGTTCCGTTCACGGTCACCCTTTCCCAGGGCACCTTCACCGGCACAATGACCTTTCCGGTGGGCGTGCTGGTCGGTTCCGGTTCGGTCAGCGGCTCGGCCACAATCACGAGCGGAACCGGCCGGTATTCTATCCTGGCCAACACGACGGTATCCGGGTCTGGGTTTTCGGGCTCCGTCCTCACTGGCGGGGAGCTAAGCTTTTCGGTTTCCGGCACTTCCAACGGCTATAACTTCACATTTACCGTCACGGATGCCCCGATCGTCATATCCGGAACCAGCGTGTTGTCCGGCGCTGCCAGCCTGACATTGGCGGGCAGTTCCGATACGGGCACCTTCAGCGCGACTGCTTCGCTTAACAACGTGAGCGGAGGCAATCTGACCGTTCCATTCACGGTCACGCTCGGCCGCGGTACGATCAGCGGCAACCTGACTTTCCCGGAGACTGCGCTGGTAAATTCCGGTCCACTTAGCGGCTCGGCCACGATCGCGGAAGGAACCGGCAGCTACGCCGGCCTGACCAGCTCAACTCTAACCGCATCGGGCTCCATTACAGGATCGCTGCTCTCGAGCGGGACCATTAGTTTCACCCTTTCCGGCACGGTCAACACCTCCGGCCCCTTCATCACGCAGATCTACAACGGCTCCAGCCGCATCCCGGCCGGCTTTTCCAACTCAGGCATCTCGCCGAGCACGCTGTTCGCGATTGAGGGGAGCGGCTTGTCCGATCCCAACGCGCCCGTAGTGAATCAGAGCACCCAGGGCGCCGGGCTTCCCACCAACGGGTTGAACGGCACGACAGTCACCATCGTCGGCTCCGACGGCAAGACCTACACACCGGGTCTTTATCATGCCCTCAGCTTCGAAATTGCAGGGGTGGTTCCCGCCGCCGTACCCACCGGAACCGCGACTTTCAATGTCGCCTATAACGGCCAGACCACCTCGGCGCAGGTACAGATTGTCCCCTACGCCTATGGCTTCGACACTTACGATGGCAACTTCGCCGTCGCCACCGACGCGGTCACGGGCGCGGTGATTACGCCCACCAACTCCGCCACGCCGGGAGAAATTCTCATTTTCTGGGGCACCGGCATCGGCGCTGATCCCGCCGATAGCGACACCGTGTATGCCGCCAATGGAGGCCACACGATCAACACTCCTGCGCAGTTTTATTTCGGCAACGTTCAGGTGCCCGCCTCCGACATCCCGTTCGAAGGCGCCTCGGTTTACCCCGGCGTGCACATCTGGGGCATCACCGTTCCCTCCAACGCACCCACCGGCTGCTTCGTGTCGGTCGCGGCGGTGTTGGGAGGGAACATCGTCAGTAATCTCGCGGCTCTGCCTATCGCCGCGAACGGCGGCGTGTGCCAGGAACCGGTGATCGGAGTCACCGGCAGCACTGTCGCCAATCTTTCCAGCCAAGGGACGGTAAGCTTTGGCTCCATTTTTGCGGAGCAAACCACGTCGCCCGGATCAAACGGTGCGCCAACCACCAACGATCTTGTGTCCGCGACCTTCGATGCAGCGAGCGGAGGATCGATTTTCGCCAGCGGCGGAACCATCTCGGTGGGGAGTTGTTCTCTCTCGCAGATCAACGCCACAACTTACACCGCTCCGGCCGTTACCGGTCTCAACGCCGGCACCTTGACGGTCAACCCGCCGGCCGGAAGTCAGGTAACGCTCGCCAACCCGAGCGTGGGAACGTACTCGGCGACGCTTCCCGGCACAACACCCACCAGCGGCGACTTCGTCTTTTCCTGGAGCGGCGCATCCGGAACGAACACGATTGGCGCGGCGCTGATCAGCGTCGCACTCCCCACTCCGCTGCTGATTTGGACCGACCAGACTGCGGCGGCCAGCATCACGCGTACCAATGGCCTCAACGTCACCTGGACCGGCGGCGCTTCGGACACCTACGTGTCGGTGAGCGGAACGTCGGCGTCGCAGAGCGGCACTTCGGCGACCTACACCTGCCTGTTCCCACAAGCGGCGCTCGAGGGCACGGTCCCGCCGTTTGTCCTGGGAGCTCTTCCCGTGGGAACCGGAACCACCTCCGTCGGAAATTCGACCACGCTTGTTCCGTTCGGCGCGACCGGCCTCAACTTTGGCGTGGCGTTCGGCGGGATCGCCTTCATCGTGAACAGCACCTACAACTGACCCGCACGCGACACGCTGAAGGATGCCTCAAGCAGGTCCATGGCGCTGTCCCCGGACGCGAGCTGTTCCAGTACTCACCAAACCATTCGCATAGCCTTTCCGCGCCAGCCGAAACGGTACCCCGACTCCATTGCTACCATTTCCCACCGCAACGTATTCTTTTTTTGAAAGCGATGACACAAGCAAATCCACTTTGGAAATCGGCCCCCGCGACCGCGTTTCCCCGCGCCGCCGAGTTGCCCCCTTCGCGCCCCGTCTGCACCAGGCGACAGTGCGCGCCGCAACTGGTCGAAGCCGCGGCCGCGCTCGACCCCGACGCCGCCGCGCTCGTCGCTCCCGATGGCGCGCGCCTCAGCTACGGCGAACTGAACCGCCGCGCCAACGCGCTCGCGTCCTATATCCAATCCCTGGGCATCGCGCCCGAAGCCGCGGTCGCCATCTGTCTCGACCGCTCCTTCGATCTCGTCGTCGCCGCGCTGGCCGCCTGGAAAGCCGGAGCAGCGTATCTCCCGCTCGATCCCGCCTGGCCCGTCCATCGCCGGCAGTCGATCGTCGAAGACGCGCAAGCGCCGGTCCTCATCAGCAATTCGAAACTCGCCTGCCGCGCGCGCTACATCGTCGATATCGAAGAAGGCGTTCACTCCGCTTCGCCCGAATTCACTTCCTGCCGCATTCGCCGCGAAAATCTCGCCTACATTATTTACACCTCCGGCTCGACCGGCGTTCCCAAGGGCGTGGAAGTCACCCACGGCAATCTTTTAAACCTCATTTTCTGGCATCGCCGCGCCTTCGGCGTCACCTCCGCCGACCGCGCCAGTTTTCTTGCCGGCGCCGGATTCGACGCGGCCGTGTGGGAGCTGTGGCCGTATCTCACCGCGGGCGCGGCCATCGCCATCCCCGATGAATCCGTCCGCACATCGCCCGACCGGCTGCGCGAATGGCTGACTTCCCAGTCCGTCACCGTGTCTTTTGTTCCGACCGCGATCGCCGAGCCTCTGATCGCCTCGCACTGGCCGCGCGAAACCGCGCTTCGATTTCTCCTGACCGGCGCCGATACCCTGCATCGCTATCCGGCCGCCGGTCTCCCTTTTCGTGTGATCAACAACTACGGCCCCACCGAAACCGCGGTGGTGGCGACCTCCGGCGAAATTCCGCCGGAGCCCGGTTTCGCGCTTCCGCCCATCGGCCGTCCCATCGCCAACACCCACGTCTACATCCTCGACGCCGACCGCCGCCCCGTGGCGCCCGGCGAAACCGGCGAAATCTACATCGGCGGCACCGGCGTCGCCCGCGGCTATCGCAACCGCCCCGACCTCACCGCCGAACGTTTTCTTGAAAATCCCTTCAGCCTCGCTTCCGACGCGCGCATGTACCGGACCGGCGATCTCGGCCGTTACCTCTCCGACGGCCAGATCGCCTTCTGCGGGCGCATCGATCAGCAGGAAAAAATCCGCGGCCATCGCGTCGAGCCCGACGAAATCGTCCGCGTTCTCGACCGCCATCCCGGCGTGGTCTCGAGCGCCGTCCTCGCCCGCGGAAAGGGCGCCGAAAAATATCTCGCCGCCTACATCGTCCCCGCCTCCGGACCCGAGCTCACCGCCGCGGCCCTGCGCGAATTCCTCGCGCGCCAGCTCCCCGATTACATGCTTCCATCCATGTTCGTGCGCCTTTCCGAGCTTCCCCTCAACTCCAGCGGCAAACTCGACCGCGCCGCGCTTCCTGAACCCTCCCCGGAACTCGCCTTCACCTCCGCGGAATTTCGCGCGCCCTCCAGTCCCGTCGAACAGCACGTCGCACGAATGCTGATGGAGCTGCTGAATCTCGATCGCGTCGGCATGGACGATAACTTCTTCCTGCTCGGCGGCCACTCCCTGCTGGGCGCACAGTTGATCCTGCGCATCCGCGAGCGTTTCGCCGTCGAGCTCACCCTGCGCGACCTGTTTGAAGCCCAAACCGTCGCCAACCTCGCCTCCGAAATCGAGCGCCGAATCCTCTCGAGTCTCAATTCGATGACGGAACAGGAAGCCGCCCGATTGCTCTTCCTGGATGAGCGGAATTTGAAGCCCTGAATTTGCCAGAAAAGCGGCCGGAGACGCGGAATTGGTCCCGTTAGTCCCCGCGAGCCGCGCCAGCCATGGCGCGGGTTTAGCCCGAGGGAGCGCGCGTCAGGAATTCACGTCGATCACCACGCGGCCGCGCGTTTTGCCCGCCAGAATCTGCTCGCCGAGCGCGACTACTTTATCCAACGGCGCGATCACCATCAACTGATCCAGCACATCGAGCGGAAGATCGCTCGCGATGCGCGACCAGATCTGGCGCCGGCGAGCGTTTGGAACGCGCACCGAATCGATCCCCAGCAGATTCACCCCGCGCAGGATAAACGGAAAAACCGTGGCCGAAAAAGGCGCGCCTCCCGCTACTCCGCACGACGCGACGCTGCCGTGAACCTCGATTGCCGGGAGCACGTTGCCCAGCGTTTCGCCTCCCACGCTGTCGATCGCGGCCGGCCAGCGCGGCGAATCGAGCGGGCGTTTGGGTGCGCCCGTGAGCGATGCGCGCTCGACGATCTCAGTCGCGCCAAGCGAGCGCAGGTAATCGGCGAGCTGCGGCCTTCCCGTCGACGCCGCGACCTTATATCCCAGCTTGGCGAGAATCGCAATCGAAACGCTGCCGACTCCGCCCGCCGCTCCCGTCACCAGCACCGCCTTATCGCCCGGTTTCAATCCGTGCTCTTCGAGCGTGATCACCGATTGCATCGCCGTGAACCCCGCGGTTCCCACGCCCATCGCTTGCGCCAGCGTCATCCCCTGCGGCAGAGGAACGATGAATTCGGCGTTCAGGCGCGCGTACTGCGCGTAGCCGCCCCACAGCGTCTCCGAAGTTCCGCAGCCGGTGACCACCACTCGGTCGCCCGCCTTGAATTCGGGCGAGCTCGATTCCTCCACCGTACCCGCCAGATCGACGCCGGGAACCATGGGAAATTTGCGGATCACGCCGGGTTTTCCGGTCACCGCGAGTCCGTCTTTATAATTCAGACTCGAATACGCCACGCGAATCAGAACTTCGCCGGAGGGAAGCGCGGAGCGGTCGATTTCCTGAATCGAGGCGGCGAATTTTCCGTCGGTCTGCGTGGCCAGAAGCGCTTTGAAAGTAGACATTCTCGCGTCATCATAGCAACTCGTCGAGCGCGCGCCACGCGGCCGGCCAGGTGAAGCGTTCGAGATAATGCGCGCGTCCGGATTCGCCCAGCTTTTTTCGCAGAGCGTCATCCTCGAGCAGGCGCGCGATCGCGGCCGCGAACTCAGTCGGCGAATCGGCGATGAGCACATGCTCGCCCGCTCGCGCGTCCAGGCCTTCCGCGCCGATTGTGGTCGAAACGACGGCGCGCGCGGCAGCCCAGGCTTCGAGGATCTTGAATCGCGTCCCGCTTCCCGCGAGCAGCGGCACGATCGCGACCTTCGCGCGCGCGATTTCGGCGACGGCGTCCTCCACCGGGCCGATCAGCCGGATGCGTTCGTCGCCGGAAACGATCCGCGCGACCGCTTCCGGATTGCGTCCCACCAGGCGCCATTCCGCAAGATCGCGCACGCGCGGCCATACCAACTTGCGGAACCAGCGCACCGCTTCGACGTTGGGATGATATTCCAGATTTCCGCTGAAAACGATCGCGTTCGATTCGGGAACGTCCGGGCGCTCGATCTCAGCGAGAACGTTGGGAACCACGTGAACGCGGGGATGCTCGATGCGCCGGCGATCTTCCTCGGACGCGACCAGGACCAGATCGAATTCGGGAATCCAGCGCTTTTCAAGCCGCGCATACGCGCGAGCGAAGCGGCGTCCCGCCATCGCCACCGCGCCGCGCATCGCAAGCGAGTGCGTGCGCGCCAGCTCGCTTTCGATGTTGTGCAGATCGAGCGCCAGTACATCGCAATGCGGGCGCAGCGCCGGCGCGTAGGAAGCGCACCAGAAATGTTCGACCATCGCGACGCGATAACGGCGATCGAGCAACGGCGCGAGCTGCGCTTCAAAGCCGGAATAGCGGTCGAACAGCGGCGGCGCGCCGCGCACGAAACGCCACGCATTGCGCCACACGCGCGCCATTTTCGATTTCGAATGATGCGGAAGCGTGAAGCTCGCCACTTCCACATCAAAACGCGACCGCAGATACGCGAGTATCGACGCCGAGCGCAATCCGCCGCCGCCCGCGCCGGCAACCGGCGGCTCGGGTGACAGAAACAGCGCCTTATCTGCGGAAGATTCGCCGGGCTTCGGCATACACCTCCCGCGTGCGCTCGGCCGTGCGCGTCCAGGAAAACGACCGCGCGCGCTCGATCGCGCGCTGCCGGAAATCCTCGAATTTTTCCGGCGCCGCAGCGATCTCCTCCAGCACTTGCGCAAGCTCGCGAGCATCCGCCGCATCGACGTGCACGGCCGCGTCCGAGGAAACCTCCACAATCGCCGGGTCGCGCGATGTCACCACCAGCGCGCCGCACTGCATCGCTTCCAGAACCGGCAGGCCGAATCCTTCATATAACGATGGATACACGACCGCGAGCGCGGAGGAATACAGCGCCGCCAGATCGCTTTCCGGAACTGCGCCCAGCATTCGAAGTCCGGGCTCTTCCGCGATGGGCGGAAAATCGGCGCGCGCGCGCCCGGCGATCACCAGCTCCACGGCGTGCGTCCGGCGCACTTCGCGCCAGGCTTCGATCAGGCGCGGCAGGTTCTTGCGAGGCTCGAGCGTTCCCACGAACAGAAAAAAATTTCCGCGCGCCGCCGGCGCGGGTTGAAAATGAGCGGAGGCGGCCAGCGCAATTGCCACCACGCGATCGGCGGAGAGATGAAAACGGTCCATCGCGGCGCGGCGGATCGCTTCACTCGGCGTGATGACCAAGGTCGCCAGGCCCAGGCGCAACAGCAGCGGAGTGCGGCGCCGAATGCGCGCCGATTCGGGCTGCCACGCCGCATTGAGCCACGGCGAAAGATCGTGCAGCGTCATCACGCTGGGACGCAACGGCAGATACGGAACTGAAAAATCGGTGCCGTGAAACACTTCCACGCGCCGGCGCATCATCTCCTGTTGCAGTCCCCACACCCACCACTTGCGCGCCACGGCGGTGCGCGGCGGATCGGCGGCGCGAAGATTCGAGGGCGCGTTTTCAGGCACGCCAAACGGCTGGTCGGAAACCAGCCAGTATTCGTCCCGGGGATGGCCGCAGGCGAGCGCCCGCGCCAGTTCCAGCGTGTAGCGCCGGATTCCGCCGGTGGGAACGGTTAACGGTGTGGCGTCGAGCGCAACGATCATCAGTAAGACGCTCGCCCAAAATTGGGGCTGGTCCCCGGTTCAACCTGCCGCGAGCGTAGTGTAGGATAGCATCGTGGGCGCCGAGAACCTGAATCCATTGGA
>JASHWA010000128.1 GCA_030044325.1 Bryobacteraceae bacterium | reverse complement strand
CCCGGTGAACTCGGCGATGAACATGCCGCCGATCGCGCCGCCGAACCCTCCGATACCCACCACGCTCGCCACGGCCCTTTTCGGAAACATGTCGGAAGCCAGAGTAAAAATGTTTGCCGACCATCCCTGGTGCGCCGCCGTCGCGATTCCCACCAGCACCACCGCGACCCACAACCGGCTCGCATTCGCCGCCATCACGATCGGAACCACCGCCAGCGCACAGATCAGCATCGCCGTTTTCCGCGCCCGGTTCACCGTCCATCCCCGCTTCAAAAACGCGGCTGAAAGCCATCCCCCGCCGATGCTGCCGATCGTCGTCATGTTGTAAACCACCACCAGCGGCCATCCCAGCGCGGTCAGCGTCAGCCCATACCGCGCGTTCAAGAATTTCGGCAGCCAGAAAATGAAAAACCACCAGATCGGATCGGTCATGAACTTCCCGATCAGAAATGCCCACGTCTGCCGGTATTCGAGCAGCTTCGCCCATGGAATTCTTTCGCTCGGCTCGCGAGGATCGCTCTGAATGTAGCTGAGCTCAGCCGCGGAGACCCCAGGATGCAACTGCGGCGGCCGGTACATCCTCAGCCACGGCACGATCCACACCGTGCTGATCGCGCCCGTCGCCACGAACGCCGCCTGCCATCCGTACGTCTTGCTCAGCCACGGCAGCACCATCGGCGCGACCACCGCTCCGATATTCGCGCCCGAATTGAAGATTCCGGTGGCCAAGGCGCGCTCGCGCCGCGGGAACCATTCGGCCACCGTTTTGATCGACGCCGGAAAATTTCCCGATTCGCCGATGCCCACGAAAAACTGCGCGACCCCAAACCCCAGCACGTTTCGCGCCGCGGCCGTCGCCATAATCGCCACGCTCCACATCATCACCGCGCACGCGTAGCCGATGCGCGTTCCCACGCGATCGATAAATCGCCCCGCCAGCACCAGCCCGATCGCGTACGCGAGCTGAAACGCGCTCACCAGGTGGCCATACTGGATCTCGTTCCATCCGATGATCCGTCCCAGTTCCGGCGCAAGCAGGCTCAGCACCTGCCGGTCCATGTAATTGATCGTGGTCGCGAAAAAGCACAGCGCGCAGATCCGCCAGCGGTAGCGCGTCATCAGAACCATTGTGCTCAATCAACCCGAGCCGCGACAACGGCTGGACGCGCGACAGTTATGGAGCGCGTTGGCGGCGGCGAGGAATTCGCGCGACAGAGAGCGGTCTGACGATGGTTTCTGAACGCGGGTGCATGGTATGAGACAATGCCCGCAAATGTCGAACTTGAGCGCGTTTCGCGTCGCGCTCGCCAATCTGCGCTTTCCATCGTCGCCCGAGGACTCGGTCGCGCGCGCCGCCCTCGCGATCTGCGACGCTTCATCGAGCGGCGCGTCTGTCATTTGTTTTCCCGAATGCTTTGTCCCCGGCTATCGCGCGCCGAACCACGCCGTGCCGCCTCCGGATGCGCGTTTTCTTGATAATGCCTGGCGCGCCATCGCCCACGTGGCCGGGACATGGCGCATCGCCGTGATTCTCGGAACCGAGCGCGTCGAAGGCCCCGCGCTGATTCCGGCCGCGCTGGTGATCAACTCCGACGGAAGCATCGCCGGATTTCAGGATAAAGTCCACATCGATCCCTCCGAAGAGCCGGTTTACACGCCCGGTTCCGGCCGCCGCATTTTTCATGCCGGCCCGCTCACCTTCGGCATCGCCATTTGCCATGAAGGCTGGCGCTATCCGGAAACGGTGCGCTGGGCCGCGCGCCGCGGCGCCCAGGTCGTGTTTCATCCCCATTTTCATGAAGCCGAACCCGGCGGCTACGCCCCTTCCGCCTTCGCCGATCCGGCCAATACGTTCCATGAAAAAGCCATGCTGTGCCGGGCCGCTGAAAACACCTGCTATTTCGCCTCCGCCAACTGCGCCAGCCCCGGCTCGCCCACCACATCGGCCGTCATTCGTCCCGATGGAACGCTGCTCGCCTGCCAGCCCTACGGCCAAGAGGGTTTGCTTTTCGCCGACCTCGATCTGGCCGCCGCGACCGGCCTGCTCGCGTCACGCTACAAACCGTGAGCGAGCCGCACAGCCAATCCCGACAGCCCTGCCCGTAAGGGCGGGGGTCAATCCTACGAATTCGCACCCGCAAACCGGCGTTTGTCTTGACAATATTCGTTGCAACGAATAAAATGAGGATTGAGATGGCGACTCCCCGCCCGCCCGTCTTGCCCGAAGAAACGGCGTTCGTCGACCTGCTGCGCACCACTGACCTCCTGTCGCGCCGGCTGTTCGACGTGCTCAAGACCGAAAATCTTTCCTCCGAGCAATACAACGTCCTGCGCATCCTGCGCGGCGCCCCGCAGGGTTTGACCTGCGGCGAGATCGGCAACCGCATGATTTCTCGCGACCCCGATATCACGCGCCTGCTCGATCGCCTGGAAAAACACGGCCTCATCGCGCGTACCCGCCCGCGGGATGACCGCCGCATGGTGCTCACCCACGTCACCGCCCAGGGCTTGGCGGCGCTCTCGCGCCTCGATCGCCCGGTTCGCGCGGCCCACCGCCGGCAGTTGGGCCATCTCGGCCCGGAACGCCTGAAAATGCTCGCCGAACTGTTGAGCGACTGCCGCAGCCGCCTGGGTTGACAATAGTCGTTGCAACGAATATCGTTTTCACGCATCCAATGTGCCGAGGACCAAAAACACCATGAGCACAACCGCTACTCCGCAAGCCGCCGTCGCCACTTGGAACATCGATCCGGCCCACTCCGTCGCCGAATTCAAGGTCCGGCACATGATGATCTCCAACGTCAAGGGCCAGTTTACTTCGCTCCAAGGCTCGCTCACGCTCGATGAAGCCGACATCACCCGCTCGCGCGTCCGCGCTTCCATCGACGCCGCCTCGGTCCACACGCGCGAACCCCAGCGCGACGGGCATCTGAAAAGCGCGGACTTCTTCGACGCCCAAAAATTTCCCGAGCTGACCTTTGAGTCCACTCGCATCACCCGCTCAGGCGACGGCGAGCTCGACGTCACCGGCGATCTCACCATCCGCGGCGTCACCCGCCCGGTCACCTTTCACGTCGAAGGCCCCACCCCGCCCGCCAAAGACCCCTGGGGCAACACGCGTATCGGCCTCTCCGCCACCGCGAAAATCAGCCGCGCCGATTTCGGCCTCACCTGGAACGCCGCGCTGGAAGCCGGCGGAGTTCTGGTCGGCGACGACGTGCATATCACGCTGGACGTCCAATTCATCAAAGCATAAAGGAGTATCCATGTCATTACGTCCCGTTCGTCAAATGATTCACACCCAGCCGGCCATTGAAGGCGCCGGTGTCAAGCTCCAGCGCGCCTTCGGCTTCGGCAAAACCAGGGATTTCGATCCGTTCCTGTTGCTCGACGATTTCCGCAACGACAATCCCGCCGATTACCTGGCCGGATTTCCGTGGCACCCCCACCGCGGAATCGAGACCATCACCTACGTTCTCGCTGGCTCGGTCGAGCACGGCGACAGCCTCGGCAATAAGGGAAAAATGACCGCGGGCGACGTCCAATGGATGACCGCCGGCAGCGGCATTCTTCATCAGGAGATGCCCAAAGGCGACGCTCAGGGCCGCATGCACGGCTTCCAGCTCTGGGCCAACCTTCCCGCCCATCTCAAAATGACCGACCCGCGCTACCAGGACATCCCTTCGAGCGCCATCCCCGAAATCACCGATGACGACGGCACCCAGGTGCGCGTCATCTGCGGCGAATTCTGGGGCCGGAAAGGACCGGTCGAAGGCGTCGCCGCCGATCCCAGCTATCTCGACATCTTCGTTCCCGCCGGCAAGCGCAAGCGCCTCGCCATCGAGACCGCGCGCAACGCCTTCGCCTACGTCTTCGCCGGATCAGGCGCCTTCCGCGATGCCTCCGATCCGCGCGCCGTTCTCACCGAAAACGTATCCAAACCCGACGCGCCCGCGTCCTACGACGCCAAAAATCACTCCCTCGTCCTGTTCGACCGCGGCGACGAGATCTCGGTCCATGCCGGACCCCAAGGCATTCGTTTTCTGCTCGTCTCCGGCCGCCCCATCGAGGAGCCGGTGGCCTGGTACGGTCCCATCGTCATGAACACCCAGGCCGAGCTGCGCGAAGCGATCTCGGAGCTCCAGGACGGAACCTTCATCAGGCATCGCTGATCTGCGCGCTGCTACTTCTTGACCCGCAGCAGCACCACTCCATGCGACGGAACCTCGGACGTGTAGCTGCCCCCGGCGAGCTTCACATCCCGGTGCAGCCACACATCCCGCCCGCGCGACGGATTCTTCATCCCCAGCGCGCTCCAGTTCACCGTCATCGACGCCGCCTCTTTGCCCCGATTGAACAGCGCGACCGCGGTATCGCCACCCGCCAGCGGCCGCGTCCAAATCTCCTGGTCGCCGCTCGTCCCCGCGCGCGTCGCCTGCTTTCCGAGCTTGTCCTGGTCGATCGCGATCACCTCGCGATTCAGTAAAATCTCGCGAATCTCGGGCGTCATCTCGCGCACGTCGTTGCCCGCGATCAGCGGCGCCGCCAGCATCGACCACAGCGAAAAATGCGTCCGGTATTCGACGTTCGTCATGCCGCCGTTTCCCACTTCCAGCATGTCCGGATCGTTCCAATGCCCCGGCCCTGCGTACGGCGCGAGATCGTTCTGGCTGAATCCGATGCGCTCCATCGAGTCCCACCGGTCGCTGATATCCCCCGTCGTGCGCCACAGGTTTCCGCCGGCTTTCGGCCCCCATTTCCACACCTCGTCGCGACCGTACTGGCACAGGCTGAACACGATTTTCCGTCCCGACGCCGCCAGCGCATCGCCCATCCGCTGATACACCGCCTGCTCCTCCGCTTCCGAATACAGCATCCGCGCCCCGCACCAGTCGTACTTCAAATAATCGACGCCCCATTCGGCGAAAGTTTTCGCGTCCTGCTCTTCGTGCCCGCCGCTCGCTTCGTATCCCTGGCACGTCGTCGGCCCGGGGCCCGAATAAATCCCCAGCTTCAACCCCTTCGAATGCACATAATCGGCGAGCGCCTTCATGTCCGGAAACTTGTTGTTCGAATGCAGCACGCCGTTCGCGTCGCGCTCGCCTTCCCAGGTGTCGTCGATGGTGATGTACACGTAGCCGGCCTCGCGCATCCCGTTCGACGCGATCGCGTCCGCCACGCCGCGCACAATCTCGTCGCTCACCCGCGTGTGGAATTTGTTCCAGCTGTTCCAGCCCATCGGCGGCGTC
>JASHWA010000127.1 GCA_030044325.1 Bryobacteraceae bacterium | reverse complement strand
CGATCATGGACATCATCTCGATGGCGCAGCAGGCCAAGCCGAAACTCATCGGCCAGATGGAATTTTTGCGCGCCCAGTTGATGGCTTTATCGAGCGTGGTCGTGATGATGGATTCGCCGTACTCGTCGGGAACGGGCTCCTGATCGAGGCGGGCGAACAGCTCAGGCGGCTGGCTCAATTGAAATTTCGGATCTGCGTCCACGGCTTCATTATCCCACGGCGATGGGGGCCGCTTCTCTAACGCGCGCGGGTCCGCTTTGCTTTCGGAGACGCGACGGTCAGAGTCTGGGCACGCGCCGCGCGCGAGAAGCCTGGGTGAAACCCGCGCCATTGCTGGCGCGGCTCGCACGCGCCGCGCGCAGTCCGCTTTTTCGGCAATCTCGATAGACTGGGGATTGGCGATTTCCCGCGAGGTCCTCACTGCGTTCGGCATCGAACCGGAATACATCGATATCTGGGGCAAGGTGCACGCTACGCCCGATCCTGTGGCGCGGGCGATCCTGCGCACGCTGGGCGTCGATCCGGTGGAGGGAGCGGTGGAGAAGCGCCGCGCGGCAGAGTGGGCGCGTCCGCTCGACGCAACGCTGGTGGTGCGCGAGGACGCCGATTCGATCCGCCTGCGCGTTCCCGTCTCGCGCGCGGGCGCGTCGGTCAAATTCGAATTCGAGTGGGAAAACGGCGCGATCGAGCACCACTGGTTCTGGCTTCCGGAGCTGCGCGAGATGGAGCGCGCGTCGTTTGAGGGAAGAGAATTCGTGGCGAAGCGGGTTCCGCTCGCGCAGTTGCGTCTGGGCTATCACCGCATCCGCGCGCTGTGGGTAAAAGAGCCGGATCTCGAGCTGTTTTGCGAATCGCGCTTCATCGTCTGCCCGCGGCGCGCGCTTGCGCCGGAGCGCCGCATGGCCGGAGTCGCCCTGAGCCTGTACGGATTGCGCTCGAATCGCAACTGGGGCTGCGGCGATTTCACCGATCTCGACGCGGTAATCGAGGCGCTTGAGCCGGCGGGCGTCGAGTTCATCGCGCTCAATCCGCTGCACGCGATTCCCAATCGCCAGCCGTACAATACCAGCCCGTATCTGCCGCAGTGCTCGCTGTACCGCAACTTTATTTATCTGGATGTAGAGCGCGCCGCGGCGAGCGTGGGGCATCCGGCCGCGTCGCCCGCCGATCCGCGGGAACCGGAGGCTCTGCGCGCGGCGGAATTCGTGGAATACGAGCGAGTGGCCGCATTGAAGCTCGGCGCGCTGCGGCAGATTTTCGAGAACTTCGGCGGATCTCCGGAATTCCAAAAATTCATTTCCGAGGAAGGCGCGCTGCTTGACGATTTCGCGGTGTACTGCGCGCTCGACGCGGAAATGCACCGGCGCGACGCCCAGGTGTGGCTGTGGAAAGACTGGCCGGAAGAGTATCGCGACGCGCGCTCGCCCGCGGTGGAGCAATTTGCGAAAGAACACGAGCGAGACGTTCTGTTTTATAAATTCCTGCAGTGGCAGATCGATGTTCAGCTCGCCCAGGTGCAGGAGCATGCGCTCGCGCGGGGAATGCGCGTCGGTTTGTATCACGATCTGGCGCTCGCCACCGACCGCTGGGGCGCGGATCTATGGGCCAACGGGCGATTTTACGCGCGCGGATGCCGCGTGGGGTCGCCGCCCGACGATTTTTCGCCGAAGGGGCAGGACTGGTCATTTCCTCCGCCCAATCGCGAGGCGCATCGCGAGGACGGATACGGTCTGTTCACGCAGTTGATCCGCAAAACCGCGCGTCACGGCGGCGCGCTGCGCATCGATCACGTGATGCGATTTTTCCGGTTGTGGTGGATCCCCGACGAATTTGCGGCGACCGACGGCGCTTACGTGCTCGATTATGCCGCCGATCTAATGGGAATTCTCGCGCTCGAAAGCGTGCGCGGGGGGTTTCTGGTGATCGGCGAGGATCTGGGCACGGTCACCGGCGAAGTGCGGGCCGCGCTTTCACAAAACGAGATTCTGAGCTATCGCGTGCTGTGGTTCGAGCGCCATCCGGACGGGTCGTACAAGAAGCCCGGCGAATATCCCGAGCGCGCCGCGGCGACTACTTCCACGCACGACCTTCCCACGCTCGCCGGATTCTTCAAGTTTCGCGATATCGAGGCGCGGCGCGCGGCGGGATTGATCGATGAGGCGGGATACCAGCAGCAGATGGAGGAACGGCGGCGCGAAATCGAGCGATTGAAACAAGCGCTGCGCGAGGCGGGATTTGAGAATGACGCACTGGGGTTCCTGCTTTCGACGCCATGCCGCCTGGCCATCGTGAATCAGGAGGATTTGACCGGCGAGACGGAGCAGCAGAATCTGCCGGGAAGCACGTGGCAGCATCCCAACTGGCGTCGAAAGATGAAAGTCGCGGTGGAGAATTTCGGCCAACTCGCGCCCAGGCTGCGTGAGCTGATCGGACGAAGCGGACGCGAACGCGCGGCCAGCTAATCGCCGTCGATTTCGTTCATCAGCCGTTTGACTTCGTGGGCGTAATGGGGGGTCGGATTATAGGCGTGCAATTTTTGATCGAGACTCTTGCCGCGATAATACCGGCCTTGGGCGAGCTCATGCGCGATGTAGTGGATTCCACGCGCGACCGATTCGAATCCCGTGCGGGCGGAGTCCCAACCCCAGCGATTGTTCATGCGCGCATGTTTGCCGCAGGTGCTTTCGCGCACCGAAACGGCCGGAAGGATGCGGTAATCGATGCCGTTCAAATCCGCGGCGCGCAGATAATCGTGAACGTGATACGGCGCGGGGCAATCGTGAGCCCTGAAAAACGCTTCGAGCTTTGGCGCCCGCTGGTCGAATTCGCCGGGCGCCAGCCTGTCAGCGTGCAGAATCCCCGCAAAGGCGGCGATCGAAATCAGCGGGCCAACCAGGCTGGCAATGCGCCACCGGGCCCGGAGACACATCCGGCATTGTAATCCAGGATTGCTCATTTTGATGTCTCGACTTATGCTCAACCTTTCGGCTTAGGAGGAAAGTTCTTGAACATATCCTCTACCTGCTTGTCGAGATTTTTTGCGTTCTTTTCGGGATTTCCCGAAAGAGAATTGGTCGCCATGCCGCGCCAGATGAGGTGTTTATTCTGCTGGTCGAATAAATCGACGGTCAGCATGCCTTCGCGGTCGTTCTCCTCGGTAGTGGTGGCGATTCCTTCGCCGCCGAATCCGCGCCATCCCCAGCCGCCGCCGAGGCCGTCATAGAAGGTTTCGAAGCTCGGAACATTGTGCGTTTTGCCGAAAGCGGTCACGCCGACCTGCCCGCCGGAAGGCATCTTCTGCCAGCCCTTTTGCTCCAGCGCCTGATCCACGTCGCGCATAATGCGATCCTGCCAGAGTTGATTTCCCGCCTGGACTTTGATCCAGGAGTATGTATGGTAGTTCGCAAAATTAACGCTGTGAGCATAATCCGTTTTTACGCCGGCAAGCAAAAGTGCGGAGATCCCAACGAGAAGCGCCGAAAAGATTAGAACATTTTTCTTCATTATTGTGTTCTCCTGATCTCGAATTCGAACAGCCCGCGCCTGGCGAAAAAGGCCGCTCCCCTGGCGTTAGATGACCCCTGGGAGCGGTCGTTTCGGGGCTACATTACCGCCTTGGCAGGGAGGGCGGCTAGACAGCGGGCAGTGGCGCAGTAAGAAATTTTCTGACATTACCGCGCTCAGATTAGAAGCGTAACGTTTGCATTCCGATCAAATAGTTAACTGTCAGGAAGCAACGCGAGCGGTGAAGGTAGTACACTGATCGGCATGAAACTCACCGTCGTTTCCATTGTAATTGGTCTTGCCTCGTCCGCGCTGGCCGCGCCCGCAGCCGTCCATCTGCTCGAAAAACCCGCTATGAGCAAGACGGATATCGTTTTCTCCTACGCCGGCGATCTGTGGACGGTGAGCCGGCAGGGGGGAACGGCGGCGCGGCTGACTTCGGGCGTGGGATTCGAGACGGAAGCGGCGTATTCTCCCGACGGCGCAAGCATCGCGTTCACGGGCGAGTACGACGGCAACGTGGACGTGTTCACGATCGCGGCGGCCGGCGGCGTTCCCAAGCGCATCACCTATCATCCCGACGCCGATCGCGTGGTGGGATGGACGCCGGACGGCAAGCGCATTCTGTTCCGGTCGAATCGCCTGAGCTTTTCGCGGTTCACGCAGCTCTACACGGTATCGGCCGAGGGCGGATTCGCCGATGTATTGCCCTTGCCGATGGCGTGCACCGGCGCGTACTCGCCGGACGCCGCGCGCATGGTTTACGCGCCGCTCGACGGAGGCCAGTTCGCGCCGGGATTTACGAATTTCGTCTCCTGGAAGCGCTATCGCGGCGGTGAAGCGAGCTACCTGTGGATCGTCAACCTTTCAGACTTGAGCACCGTGAAGGTGCCGCGCACGGATTCGAACGACATCAATCCCATGTGGATCGGCGACAAAGTATATTTTCTTTCCGACCGCCAGGGTCCCATGACCTTATACATGTGGGACGGACACAGCAAGGAGCCGAAGAAGCTGATCGAGAACACCGGCAAAGATATCGTCAGCGCGAGCGCGGGGCCGGGCGGGATCGTTTACGAGCAGTTCGGCGCGATCTATATTTACAACCTGGCAACGCAGAAGAGCTCCAAGGTGGATATTCAGATTGCGGCGGACCTGGCCGAAGTCCGGCCGCACTTCCAGAACGTAACGCGGGAGGTCCACAACGCCGGAATCTCGCCGAACGGGGTGCGCGCGGTGTTCGAAGCGCACGGGGAAATCCTGACGGTGCCCGCGGAAAAAGGCGATATTCGCGATATTACGAATACGCCGGGCGTCATGGAGCGGACGCCCGCATGGTCGCCGGATGGAAAAACCATCGCTTATTTTTCCGACGAATCAGGGGAATACGCGCTGCATATTGCGCCGCAATCCGGAGAAGGCGAGACAAAAAAGATTCCGCTCGAAGGGAAAGCGGCGTTCTATTTCAATCCGAAATGGTCGCCGGATTCGAAGCACATCGCCTTCAACGACAATCAGATGAACATTTGGGATGTCGAGATCGCGTCCGGAAAGCTGACCAAAATCGATACGGACATCATGTATTCGCTCGACCGCGATATTGCCTGGTCGGGAGATTCGAAATGGATCGCGTTTACCAAATTCATGCCGAATCATTTTCATGCGATCTCCGTTTATTCGCTCGATAGCGGAAAAGCGACGCAAATTACGGACGGCATGAGCGACGCGGTTTTGCCGGCCTTCGATCGCGACGGGCAGTATTTATATTTCACCGCGAGCACCAACTACGGGCCGACCATCAGCGGACTGGATATGACCAGCGATGAGCACGACGTCACGCGCAGCGTTTATCTTTTCGTTCTGCCCAATGACCTCGCGTCGCCGTTCGCGCCGGAAAGCGACGAAGAAAAGGCGGGTGCGGTTCCGGCCGCGGAGGGTCGTGGAGGCCGCGGGCGCGGTGGACGAGGGGGCGGAGGTGAAAACGCGCAGCCGGAAGCGCCGCCGAAACCCGTGCGCATCGATTTTGCCGGCTTGAGCGAGCGCATCGTCCCGGTGCCGATTCCAGCGCGCAACTATCGCGATCTGGTCGCGGGAAAAGCCGGCTCGTTCTATGTGCTCGAACCGGGAACAGGCGGCGGACGCGGAGGGTTCGGAGGCGGATTGACGCTTTCGAAATACGACATGAAGGCGCGCAAGCTCGAAAAGCTGGCGGATAACGTTCAGGGATTCGCTCTGGCGGCCAACGGCGACAAGATGCTGCTGCGCATGGGCGGCGGGGGCGGCCGAGGAGGACGCGGCGGCGCGGGAGAGGGCGCGGGTCCGCAATACGTCATCGTTGCGGCGAATGCTCCGGTGAAACCTGGCGAAGGCGCGCTGCACATGGCGGACATGGAAGTGCACATCGATCCGCTGGCCGAATGGAAGCAGATGTATCACGAAGTGTGGCGCATCGAGCGCAGCTATTTCTACGATCCCAATCTGCACGCCGTGAATTCGGCGGATTCCGAGAAGG
>JASHWA010000126.1 GCA_030044325.1 Bryobacteraceae bacterium | reverse complement strand
AGGTACGGACGCCCGATCTGGACAGCGGTCGCGCCCAGGGCCAGCGCCTTGATCACGTCGGTTCCGCGGCGGATTCCACCGTCCACCAGGACCGGCACGCGGCCTTCCACCTTTTCGGCCACCAGTGGCAGCGCGTCGATGGTCGCGGGCACGGTGTCCAGGTTGCGCGCGCCGTGATTGGAGACGATGATGCCTTGCACGCCGGCTTTGACCGCGATGGCCGCGTCGTCGGGATTCAAAATGCCCTTGAGCATGATGGGCGTGGTGGCGAAGCCGCGCAGCCAGTCGATATCTTTCCAGGTGAGGGAGGGGTCGAGATAATCTTTGCCTTTGAGATTGGGCAGCTCGCGCGGGGGAAGTTCGGCGCTGGAGTGCTGTTCACGATTGCGCATGCCGAAGGTCGGCGAATCGACGGTGACGCACAGGGCGCGGCAGCCGGCGTCTTCGGCGCGCTGCACCAGGTCTTTGGTGAAGGCGCGATCGCGCTGTACGTAGAGTTGAAACCAGACCGGGCCGGTGGCGGCCCTGGCGACATCTTCGACGCGCATGGACGCGCTGGAGCTAATGCACAAGGTGGCGCCCGCGGCTCCGGCGCCGCGCACCGCGCTGAGGTCGCCATCGGGAACGATGAGGCTTTGACCGCCGACAGGGGCGAGAATAATCGGGAAGGGAAGCTCCTGGCCGAATAATTTCACGCGGGTGTCGAGTTTTGAAACGTCGACCAGCACGCGCGGTTTGAGGCGAAGATGCTCGTAGGCTTCGTGATTCCAGCGCATGGTGAGCTCGTCGGCGGCGGCGCCCATGATGCGTTCCCAGGCTCCGTGGGAGACGTGTTTTTGGGCTTCGGATTCGAAATCGAACAGCGAGAGCAGGGAATCTAGCTTCGGATTTTGCTGGTCTTTCTGCTGAGCGGCCAGCCGCGAGAGACTCAACGCCAAGCCTCCAAATAAAATGTCGCGCCTCGGGATCAAAGGGCGATTATATCGCGCCGGGCGGGAGCGCCGATTGGAAGGGCGCCGAATCGTGGCCCGCTCACGGTCGCGGCTGTGAGGGATCGCCGGGATTAGCCGCGGCATGGCTGCCGCGGCTCGTGCGGCGCGGTGTGGAGGAGCGGGCGGTCGGCTCCGGTGCGGATTAACCGCCGCATGGCTGCCACGGCTCGTGCGGCGCGGTGTGGAGGATCGCGCGCGCGGCGCGCTAATCGGGCTGGTAGTCGAAGCGCCGGAGATTGTTCAGGCACTCGGAGAGCGCGGTGGTCAGATTATCGCTCCATCCGACCGGCTGAAATTTCGCGGTGTGCTGGTTGAGCTCGATGTTGGCCGTCGCGAAGAACTGCATCTTGCCGATTCCGGGCGTGGCGAACTCCTTGACGGTGATGAGCACGTCGATCTCGCCCGCAGCGTGTTTCTTCTTCATCGAAAAGTAGTAGAGCCGGCTGAGCTCCTCGGCGGGATCCTTCTGCAAATATTTCCAATCGTTCATATCGACTGGGAGGATAACAGGAGGGCGCCGGAGGCGTCCAGTCCGGGGCCTACGCGTTTATGCGGCGCAAACGAGGCGACCAACCGGCAGAGGGACCTCAAACCAGAAGGTGGAACCTTGGCCCAGGCGGCTTTCGAAGTGAATGGCGCCGCCCATCAGCTCGACCAGATGCTTGGAAATCGCCAGTCCCAATCCCGTCCCGCCGTAGCGGCGCGTGGTGGAGCCGTCGGCTTGGGTGAATTTTTCGAAAACGATGGCGATTTTGTCCGGGGGAATTCCGATTCCGGTATCGGCGACCTCGATTCTCATATGCGCGGTGTCGGGGGAGTGGCGGACGCATTCGACCGAGATGGAAACGCTTCCGTGCGCGGTGAATTTGACGGCGTTGCCGGCCAGATGGGCGAGCACCTGGCGGATTCTCGACTCGTCGCCTGAAAACTCCGAGGGGACGCCGGGCGGATAGTGCAGCGAAAAAGCGAGTCCTTTTTCGAGCGCCCGCGGCGCCAGCGTGTCGACCACCTGTTGGACGGCGGCTCGCAGATCGAAGGGCAGCGAGGCGATGGCGATCCTGCCGGTTTCGATGCGGGACAGGTCGAGAAGATCCTCGATCAGGCGCAGCAGCGACGACGCGGAGGTGCGCGCGGTGTGGGCATATTCGCGCTGCTCGGGGGTGAGGTCGGTGTCGAGCAGCAGGTCGGTCATGCCCGTGATCGCGTTCATGGGGGTGCGCAATTCATGGCTCACGTTGCCCAGGAACTCGCTTTTGGCGCGATTGGCGGCTTGGGCCTGGTCCCGGGCGCGCTCGAGCGCTTCCTCGGCCAGCTTGCGTTCGGTGATGTCGGTATGCGATCCGACCATGCGAACCGGCTTGCCATCCTCCTGCCAAAGCGCCTGTCCACGGGCGAGCACCCAGCGATAGCTGCCGTCTTTTGCGCGCAGCCGGTACTCGGTCACATAAAACGGCAATTTTCGATCCAGGTGGTCCTGCAATTCGCGATGAACGCGCTCGGCATCGTCGGGATGAATGCGGCTTTCCCATTCCGAGCCGGTGTTGGCGATCTCGTAGTCTTCGTAACCGAGCATCTGTTTCCAGCGATCGGAGAAGTACACCGCGCCGGTTTTGGCGTCCCAATCCCACAGCCCGTCATTGTTGCCACGAAGGGCGAGCTGCCAGCGCTGCTGGGATTCGCGCGAACGGCGTTCGGCGAGCACGCGTTCGGTGGTGTCGAGCGAAATGCCTGCAACTCCCGTGATTTCGCCTTGCGCGTTGACCACGGGACCGTACCAGCAGTCGTAGAAGAGCCCGCCCAGTTGGAGGGTCGCTGAAAACGATTCGCCCGCGAGCGCGCGCCGGACATTTCGCATCACGTCAGGCTCGTGCCCGTAAACTTCGAAGACCGAGCGCCCCACCAGTTCGCCCTGATTGAGCCCGCGGGCCTTCAGCGCCTTGCCTTCCGACGCGGTGAAGATGCCGTTTCTGTCGATCTCGAATAAATGGACAGGCAGGTTGCGGGCTAAGGCGTACATAACCGGACTCGGGGACGCCTTGGCGTCCGAACGTTTCTTATCGGCCGGTTAGGCGAAATCTTGTCTCGATTGCCAATGCGGGTAAGGCGGAAGTGACGAGCCTGTGTAAAAACGATTTCTTAAAAACCGCTCCCTCCGGTCGCGGCTCGCATCCGTTGAGTAGGGAGCGGTCAACGCAGGTTTCAGGCACCACCAAACGGCGCCCCGGCGGCGCCTGACGCGGAGCGCAACTTTCGTCCCGGTGTAGAATTGAAGCGGCCTGCGATGAAGATTACGGGTGTTGAAGCGTATCTGCTGTCTTTTCCCTTTCCCGAGCCGGTGCGGCTGGTCTGTCATGCGGGAGAGCGGAGGATCGACAGGCGCGATGCGCTGCTGGTTCGCATGGTCACGGACGACGGACTGGTCGGCTATGCGCCAGGCTCGGCGACGCTTGAAACCAAGCACGCGATCGATGGCATCATCGCGCCGTTTCTCACGGGGCAGGCGCTGGGCGATCCGGATGCGCTGCGGACCATGTTCCAGCGAGGCCCGGGCGCCGATGCGGCGATCAGCCGGATCTATAGCGCGGTGGAGGTCGCATTGTACGATCTCGCCGGGAAAGCGCGCGGGGTTCCGGTGAGCGAGCTGATCGGAGGGCGTGTGCGCGACCGCATTCGCCTGTATGGAAGCGCGGGCGTGTTTGGTTCGCCCGAGGTTCACGTTGCGGATGCGCTGGAGGTTCGCGCGGCGGGTTTTCGCGCATTCAAGATGCGATTGGGCCGCGGCGCGGAAGAGGATGTGGAGGCGGTTCGCGCGGTTCGCGCGGCGGCGGGTCCGGATCTGGAAATCATGCTGGATGCCTCGGCGTGGTCGTGCATGGGCGATTACAGCTATTCGCGGGAAACGGTCGAGCGGCTGGCCGCGGATGTTCGCGATGTGCGCATCCGGTTTCTCGAAGAGCCGCTGCCACCGGCCGATCACGAAGCCTACGCGAGGCTGCACGCTCTCCATCTGGTTCCGCTCGCCGCCGGCCGGCGCGAGCCGAGCGAGCTGCGCTTCCTCGACCTGATCGAGGCGAACGCGGTCGATTATGCGGAGATGGATCTGGTGGCGCAGGGCGGCTACGCGACGGCGCGCCGGCTGTTTCCGGATATCGCGCGCGCGGGGCTGCGCTTCGCGTTTTCGAACTTCGCGACCGCGCTCGAAACCGTCGCCGCCGCGCAGCTGGGTGTGTGCTGGCCGGAAAGCGTGGTGCGCTGGCTCGAATATCCGGCCTACGGGATCGGGGCGCGGGAGAATCCCTACCGGTTCCCGCTCGCCACGGAAATTCTGAAGCAGCCGCTGGGGATCGAGCGGGGCGAGCTGATGGTGCCGCGCGCGCCCGG
>JASHWA010000125.1 GCA_030044325.1 Bryobacteraceae bacterium | reverse complement strand
GGCTTCCACGCGTCTTTCGCGCAGGCGAGCGCCGTATTGAACACAATCGCCACAGCCGCCGACAGCGCAAAGGCCGAGCTTCGCGAGCTCATCATCTCTCCCGCGCAAGCAGCGCGACTTTGACCCCATGATCGATGATTGCTCCCGCACCTTCGATCGCGATCCCCGTAAGCGCCGTCAGTAGCGCGACGCTGAGGACCATTTTTCGCGCCCCCACGCTGGCATGCAGTTTCTCCGCCGCGGCCAGGGGCAGATACCAAGCGAGGATCAGCGTCGCGAAAAACAGGTGCTCCTTGGTTTCCATGAACAGGTTGTGCGCCCAGGGCCACGGCCCGGCCAGAATGACGGCGCGCTCGGCCGGGTAGAAACGCAGGTACCAATATCCGCCGAGCAGGCAGGCGAGGCTCATCGCAGCCGCCGCGGCGGCCGACGCCGCCCGAATCCGCGCCGCATTCTCCTCGCGGGCGTTGAGCGCCTCGGCGAACACCCACAGCGCCGCCAACGTCCCCACCACTCCGAACGTCGCGTGTCCCAGCAGGATGACGTCGGAGAGCGAAACCTTCATATCGAGCGCCCCATCCCGTCCGGCGGTCCGAAATGGTTCATGGCCTTGGCATCGCCCGGTTTTCCGCCCCACGTCCAATACAATCCGAGATAAGCATAGGTTTCCTTCTGCCCGATCGCCGTGTGTCCGTAGCAGAACAGAAGCTGAAAGCCCGGGTCGCGAAATTTGTAGTACCCTCCCACGTCGACGAGCGTCGCGGGCCGCGTCTGCGGCGTCGCCACGCCTTGCGGCCCGTGATAAAAAATCTCGCTTCCCAGCGTCCATTTCTTACCGATATCGCGCTGCACCAGCCATCCGGCGAACGGATAACTGCGATAACCCGGCGCCTTGACGATGGTTTCCCCCGCGCCGCCGTAGGTCGTCCACGGCCCCCAGCTTTTCTGCGCCCACAGCGGAAGCTTGTACCAGGTTTTTCCCACGCCGAGCCCGCGCGCCGCGCTCCCGCTCGGCAGTTCGAACATGGTGAATGTCCCGATCATCGGCCTGTGCCTGGTTTCCTGCACAAAGCGGTACTTGATGCCCGCTTCGATATCGCCCAGCCCGAACGCGCGCGGCCCGATTCCCGCCGGCGCGAACGCGGGATTGTTCGAAGGAAAAATGGCCGCCGCCGGAACGATGATGTGCAGGTGAACGTTCGGCAGCGCGCCCCAGTTGAGTTCCAGCGCGGGACCCTCGGTGTCGGTTTCCACCGGCGTTCCGTCCGAAGTGAAGAATGTGTAAAATTCGTAGTGGCGAAAGTCGATGGGCTCCGGATCGTCGGTCTGAAACGGCGGGCCGGCGCTGGCGCAGACAGAGAGATACATCAGCAGCAGGATTCGCATCGCCTGATATCCTAACACTTATTCGTTATCGAATGTCGAAAACGAAAGCAGATTATACCGCAGACCAGGATCTATACTCCGGATTGATCCGCCTCCACGTCCTGCACCACGCCGTCAAGGAGCCGGTTTTCGGCCTGGGGATGATCGAGGAGCTCGCCCGCCACGGCTATCGCATCAGCCCGGGAAGCCTGTATCCGCTGCTGCACGGGCTCGAGAACAAAGGTTACTTAAGGTCGAAAATGGAGCGCAACGGAAAATCGCTGCGCAAGGTGTATCGCGCCACACCCGCCGGCCGCAAGGCGCTGACCGCGGCCTACAGCAAGGTCCGCGAGCTGTTTCACGAGCTGATCGAAGAGGCGTAAATCTCAGGGCTTGGGCCGCGGCGTGGCGTCGCCCGGCTCCAGACCGAGCGCCCATTTCACCGCTTCCCGATACATCGCCTGCACGTCGGACCGCTTCCACGCCTCCGGCGTGTGCCCGAAGGTCGAATAAAACACGCGCCCTTTTCCGTAATTTTTCACCCACGCGACGGCGAAATCCTGATCGGCGCGATGCACCCGCGGATTATTATAATTCAGCTTGTTTTCATCCAATCGCGCCAATACCCGGACTTAATCGCGTGACAATTCCTTGCTCGGCTGATAAATTTCGTCATGAATCGTGAACTCGCGCGGAAAAGCGCGCATGGCCGGAAAATTCGGGTCCTCGACGATCACCGGCGCGTCGAAAACCCCCCAGGGATGCTGGTCGAACCACGCCCCCACGATGTTCCCGTACTCCGGCCATTTATACAGCGTGTCGAGCGCGCTGTGAATCCCCACGAATCCCTTGCCGTCGTCGCGCAGAAAGGAAACCAGCGCGGCTTTCTGTTCCTCGTCGAGCGGAAGCTCGCCCGTGGTGTCGAAAACGATCGCGTCGAAATAATCCAGATTTTTGGCGTTATTGTCCAGCTTCTTTTTCGTAATCAACTGCGTATCGGTGCGGATATAGGTGTCCCACAACCCGGTCTCTTTGCCCAGTTTCCAGATGGTGGCGAGGCCATCGGTGGTCTCGTCGTGCTGATATCCCCAAACCGCGCCGATCGCCAGCACTTTTTTGGGCTGCGCCGAAAGCATCGATACCCCCAGCATGAGCGCGATTCCGTATCTCATTTCCAATCCGCCGTATAGATGTTGAATTCGTATTTCCCGGTGGCCTTGTAATCGGTGGCGAAGGCGAGTTTCTTGCCGTCGGGCGAGAATTCGGGAAACGAGGTGAATCCTCCAAAGCTGGTCACCTGTTCCAGGCCGGTGCCGTCCGTATTGATCAGGTACAGCTCGAAATCGCGGCTGTCGCACTTGTGTTTATTCGACGAAAACAGGATTTTTTTGCCGTCCGGAGTAAAGGTCGGGGCGAAACTCGCGCAGCCGAAATTGGTGATCTGTTTCTGATTTTTTCCGTCCGCGCCGGCGACAAACAGCTCCATCTTCATGGGCGAGGTGAGATTGTCTTTGAGCAGCGACCGATACGTCGCGAGCTTTTCGGGGGTATCCGGATGATTCGCGCGCCACACGATTTGCTTGCCGTCGCGCGAAAACACCGGGCCGCCGTCGTAACCTTCGGCCGTGGTGATGCGCTTCTTGTGGCTGCCGTCTTCGTTCATGGTCCAGATATCCAGGTCGCCCGACGCCAGCGAAGTATAGACAATTTTCTTCAATTTCCAGTTAATCGTCCCTTCCGCGTCATAGCCCGGAGTATCGGTCAGTTTTTTGACGATTTTTCCGTCATCCGTGGCAAGATAAATTTCGAATCCCGGATACACGGCCCATACATAGCCGCGGCTGCGATCGGCCGGCGGAGGACACGCGTCGCCCGCTTCGTGCGTCGACGCATAAATAATATGCTTGTTATCCGAGCAGAAATATCCGCACGTGGTCACGCCTTTTCCCGTCGAAACCATGTGCACATTCGTTCCGTCCGCGTTCATGATGTACTGCTGATCGCAGGAGCGCCCGTCGCGCGTCGATTGAAAGATCAGCCGCTGCCCGTCCGGCGACCAGTAGGCTTCGGCATTCTGGCCGCCGAAGGTGAGCTGCTTGAAATTGTCCAGATGCTGCGCGAAGCACGCCAGGGGCAGGAACAGGAAGAGCCGTTTCATTTGAGATCATTGTAGTGCGTGGGAATGCGGATGCGGGTAACATAAAACAATGAAGCTGGGAATTGATTTTGGCACGACGCGCGTGGTGGTGGCCGCGGCCGACCGCGGGAACTATCCGCTGGTTCCCTTCGAAACCGCTGACGGCACCTTCGACTGGTTCCCTCCGCTGGTCGCGCTCAAGCGCGGTGAGCGGCGCTACGGCTGGGACGCATGGAACGCGCAGGCCGAGCCGGGCTGGACCGTGATTCGTTCGCTCAAGCGCTGCCTGGAGCACGCCGGACCCGAAACCATGCTGGCCGGACCCGACGGTCCCGTCGCGCTGGATGAACTGATGGCGGGTCTGACCGGCGCGCTGCGCGACGCGCTGCGGGCGCGCGTGGGCCCGTCCGAGCCGCTCGAAATCATGCTTGGCGTCCCGGCCAACGCCAACAGCAATCAGCGCTTCCTCACCGTCGAAGCTTTCCGCCGGGCGGGATTTTC
Source organism: Bryobacteraceae bacterium (assembly GCA_030044325.1). Classification (GTDB taxonomy): domain Bacteria; phylum Acidobacteriota; class Terriglobia; order Bryobacterales; family Bryobacteraceae; genus Palsa-187. The sequence continues at coordinate 237 of JASHWA010000125.1, read as the reverse complement.
CGTGCTCGGATTGCTGAATGAACCCTCCGCCGCGTCCATAGAATTCGGCCACCGGCAAAAATGCTCAGGCCGCATTCTGGTCTACGATCTCGGCGGCGGGACCTTCGACGTATCGCTCGTCGAGCTCGACGCGCGCACCCACACCGTGATCGCGTGCGAAGGAATTTCCACGCTCGGCGGCGACGACTTCGATCTGATCCTCGCCGAGCTGGCCGTCGGCCCGGAAACGCTCGCCTC
>JASHWA010000124.1 GCA_030044325.1 Bryobacteraceae bacterium | reverse complement strand
CAGCAGGTGATCGACGATGTCAAATCGCAAATTCGATTGATCGTTCGGCATGCAGCCGGTGGCACGCGGGCATTTCTGGAAGACCTTTTCAGGAAGCACGAAAAACCAACCGAAACCCGACTGCTGGACGGTCTTGAAAGAGATTTTCTCAAGTGGACGCGAAGCCTCGCCGCCATGATAGACGGATTCGATGAGTGGCTCGGGTTGTCGTTGACGCAAGATCTCGCGAACGCATCGGAAGCCGAACGAGGGCGGCTTTCGAATCCTTTGCAACAGACATCGAAGCAGGTTTTTCGAATTCTTCAGGACTTCCGGGACCGGCTATCCGCCGGAACAATGCGGGTTTTCGGCGTGCCGCTGCGGACCACGGAGGTCGAAATCGAGGTGCGGCCGCCGGAAACTCCCGATGTTCGCGTCGGCCGGATTTTCGATCGCAACTGGGAACTGCTCTCGCCCGTGGTTCCGGTGTTTGTGATTCGCGGGCTCGTTCGGCGGCATTTCGAACGCCAGATTTCCTACCGAGTATTCACGAACATCTCACGCCTTGTCTCGCAGTGGGAGGAGCGAATCAACGCGGCATTGTTTGAACTGGAGCACGAAGCCGAGCGCCGGCTGGACGAAGTCGTAAGGACGGTCGCGAAGCTGATCGAGACGAGCGGCGGCGACCGGGTGCCGGCGATCCGCCGCGATCGTGAGCAAATCGAATCGTTCAAAAGAGCAATCGGTGAGGAACGAACATCGTTATGAGACGATCACAGGAATTACTGCCAGAGAAATTCTGGATTCCCGGCAAAGTCCAACTGATCGGAGACGACAATTTCGTCACGAACACATCGTTGTTGGCTCGCGGCATTCGCGAAGGTGCCGGCTTCATGCCCACCAGCGCGCTGATGCGACTCAGCGCAGCCATGATCAGTTCTCCTCGCCGGGCGTCTCCGAGATCGGATGCTCTAACAGCCTGGCCACTTTTTTTTGAACCTCGATGATGATGTGGGCCTTGTCGAGTTCCTCTTTAAGCCGTTGATTGTGCCGGCGCAGCTTCTCGTTCTCGCTCGCCAGTGGATTGCGTTTGGACTGCGGACCGCGCTTGGTGGAAAAAGCTTTCTTCACGGCCGCGTCGCGCTCCCGCCGCCAGTTGGCGAGCGTGGAGGAATAAATCCCCTCGCGCCGCAGCAGCGCGCCGATGGCGCCGTGCTGTGTGGCCCGGTCCGCTTCTTCTAAAATCCGCTTCTTGTCCTCAGCGCTAAACTTGCGCCGCTGCGCCTGAGCCGGAACCTCAGAATCCTGAGAACTGGTTGCGAAAGGAACAGCCATTTTGGCTTCGCTCACGATGAGTCTCCTCGCTGCCCTGCTCTGTAATTATGGCCGCGAATTCTGTCTCATCGATATTGGCACGGAGGGGCGAGACCAACGAGTCAAGCAGGTGCGAAAGCAGGACATAGTGATCCGGTGGTTCTGAATGGAAGGGCCATCGCTCAACGGATAAAAGGTACGCCGGGGATAACAGGCGTCGATTGATCGCGCGCGACGCACACGAACGGGCTGTGCGCGAGTCGGAGTCAAGAGTTCACATCGACGCTCCGGTTTGGACTGCTCGATGCCGGTTCATCGCGGCATTATCCCCGAGGGGTGTAGAAGCTCCCAAGGGTTAGGCTGTTCGCCTATTAAAGCGGTACGTGAACTGGGGTTCAGAACGTCGACGGACAGTTCGGTGGACCTTATCTGTGAACGTGGGCGCAGGAAATTTGAGGGGGGTTGTCCTTAGTACGAGAGGACCCGACCCAGGGGGTGCCCCGAACAGACCTCTTGTGATCCAGTTGTCACGCCAGTGGCACCGCTGGGTAGCGAAGTCTGGTCGGGATAAACGCTGAAAGCATATAAGCGTGAAACCTTCCCCGAGATGAGATTTCCCAAGCGAAAGCTAAGAAGGGCCGTGGAAGACGACCACGTCGATAGGACGGATGTGTAAGCGCAGTGATGCGTTGAGCTGACCGTTACTAATAGCCCGTTCGGCTTGACCATAAAATTTTACTGTGGACAGAGAGTGACCGGTGGCCAGTTGTCAGTGGCCAGTGGTCAGCGCGGACGCAGTTTTGTGGGTTTGCCCGTCAATATTCAGGCGCAGTGGAGGTGTTTTGGTGGTTTTTAACTGACCACTGGACACTGACCACTGGCCACTTCAGTCTTTGGGTGATTGTAGCGAAGGGGTTCCACCCGTTCCCATTCCGAACACGGAAGTTAAGCCCTCCAGCCCCGATGGTACTGCACGCGCGAGTGTGTGGGAGAGTAGGACGTTGCCCGATTAAAACAAAAGCCCCGGCGCCTCCATGCGAGTCGACCGGGGTTTTTTATTTTTTCCTTTGCAACGAGAACTCCTCGGGATATATCATTGACGTGGAAACGGTTGCAATGAAGCCAAATCCGAATTCTTGGCACGCGTCCTGCATCTACACAGAACCTTCAATGCATCAACTGGCCCCTTACATTGGTAAATTGAAGTCAACGATCGCAAAGTCGCTGGTCTGTTCGTACACGGATGTCGGAGACACGATTTTCGACCCGTTTTCGGGATGCGGGACCGTTCCGCTGGAAGCGGCGCTCGCCGGCAGAAATGTGATCGCTGCGGACTGTAGTGCTTATGCGGTATTGCTCACCCGTGCAAAACTAGACGCGCCGGTATCATTAGAATCCGCTTTGCACCGGCTTGAAACCTATTCCGATGCTTTGCCAAAAGCGATTTCCGGGCGAGTGGGTATTCCTTTGTGGGTCAGAAGATTTTTTCACCCACGTACGCTGCAGGAGATCATTGCGTTCCGTAACATTTTCACGGAAAACCAGGAATACTTCCTTTTGGCCTGCCTGCTTGGGATTCTCCACCACCAGAGACCGGGGTTTCTGTCGTACCCGGCGAGTCACCTGGTGCCCTATCTTCGCAACCGAAAATATCCCCGCCATTTGTACCCGGATATGTACCGTTACCGGGCCGTCGCGCCTCGACTAGCGGCCAAAATAAGGAGGTCGTATCGGCGATTCACTGCACGCCCGTCCGGTATTTGCGCCCGTTGTGTACAGACCGACGTAAGGGCCGTGTCGGTTCAGGGCGGTTCAGTGGATGCGGTGATCACGAGTCCGCCGTATATGAATGCCCTAGATTACTACAGGGATAACAGGCTACGGTTGTGGTTTCTCGGTGTCCCGGATACCTCGGTCGCGGACGGGACCATGTCTCCGCGGCGTTTCGTCGATCTCATGAGGTCCGGGTTGATGATCATGCGACGGAGCTTAAAACTCGGTGGCGTCTGCGCTTTGGTGGTGGGCGAGGTGGGTCGCAGCGGCGTGGTTGTCGACACGCCGGCTCTAGTGGCTAACGTCATAGGGCAGGTTGGAGGCTTTCGCCTAGTCGAACGGTTCCAGGATGCCATACCGGATATTCGGCGTGCGCGAAGGCAGTGTCGCGCCACGAAGCGGGAAAGCATTCTTGTTTACCGGAGGGTGTTCTGAGTGGCCACGGAGTACCTTCCTCCTCGCGATTGCTTTCGTGGGGCCTCGATCAATGGGTGGACTCTCGAAGAGGAAGTCGGCCGTGGAAAAATTGGTGTGGTCTACCGCGGTATTCAGCGCATCGGCTCTGACGTTGACCATCTCGCCGCGATCAAGATTATTCCAAACGAGAACCTCAAGGACGACTGGCAAACGGAGATTCGGAAGGCGGTCAAGCTCACCGGCATTCCCGAGGTAGTGCAGTACAAGGGGCATCAAGCCGCGCTTTTGGACGGCAAAGCTTACGGATGTGTTTTCTGGGAATACATCAAAGGCCAAAACCTTCGATCGTATGTTGAAACGTCTGGTCCCAACGTAACCCTCACGTTCATTGAGAGCTTACTTCGTACTGTGCTTCGAGTTCTGGTTGCGACCGACGCTACTCGGATCACGCACGGGGACTTGCATGAGGGAAACATCTTGATTGCCGATCCCGATGACCGGTTTTATGATACGTTTCCCTCCGTGCCAATATCGATGAGACAGAATTCGCGACCATAATTACAGAGCAGGGCAGCGAGGAGACTCATCGTGAGCGAAGCCAAAATGGCTGTTCCTTTCGCAACCAGTTCTCAGG
>JASHWA010000123.1 GCA_030044325.1 Bryobacteraceae bacterium | reverse complement strand
GCCCCAGCAGATCGGGATCCTGCACCACTTCGATGCGCGTGCCCCACGGATCTTCGACGAACGCGATTTTGAACAACCCCGGAATGTCGCGCGGCGGGGTCACGATCTTGACGCCGGCCGCTTCGAGTTCTTTTATCTTCGCGTCCACATCAGCGACGGAAAATCCCACGTGATCGATGGCGCTTCCGCTGCTCGGCTTGGCATCCGCCTTGCGCAGGAACATGAAGCGCGTGCTGCCGAACATCAACCGGTTGGGAGCTTCGGTGATCCGCCGTCCACCGAAATTCTTTTCGTACCAGTTGGCGGCCGCAGCCGGATCGGGGACGTTCACATGAACGTGATCGTAGGGAAACGTCTGCGCAGCCGCGCGAGTTGAAACCGTCGCGGCCGCGAAACACACCAAAGCCGTTGCGCACAGGAACCGTCGCATCCCGTTCTCCTTTTCCAAGTGTTCCAGTCTACCGCAGCCGTCGCCGCGATTCACCTGGCGTGAGCGATATGCTGCGGCTGCGAAGGACGGCGTCGGCCAGCACCGCTGCCGAGCCGAAGGCCACCCAAAAGGCCCGTGTTGTCAAACGTGGCGAACGTCGCGCCACCGGTGGCCAAACCGGGGCGGAAGGCGATCGCCACTGCAGCCACCAGCGACCATCTCCAGCGCGGCGCCGCTCCCCCGCATGTGCCAGTCGGGACGAATCGCCGGATCAGCGCGCGGCTGCGCGACACGTGATCGTTGTGCACTGGCAACAGGTCACCGGAAAGCAGGCGCGCTCGATCGATCGGGCAGGACGTTCGAGCAGATACGAGCCGAGCGCTCTGAATCCACCGGAAAACCCAAAGTCGAAATCGTGGTCAGCAAACGCCAGGGAAACAGGATGGATCATCTTGGCAACCAACCGACAGATCAAGCGGCTTGAAGCAATATGCGCCGAGGTGGTCTCGACCGACGGAACGCAAGTTGGCACGCCTAGGCCATATCTCGCCGGCTCGCCTGACGCAGTTGATGGCGCTGCTGCATTTATCGCCCGCGATCCAGGAATACGTTCTGTTCCTCTCCGCCGCGGACGCCCGCTTCATTTCCGAGCTCCAGCTGCGGAAAATCGCGCGGGAGCCGCACTGGGGCCGGCAGCGATTCACGCTGGAGCGCCTCCTTAAAGCACCGCACTAACCAAAACGCTCTTCAATGTCTCCGCCGTTAACCAGGGTCCGAATTCGGGGCGGACGGCGACGGACACTAACTCCGTCTCCAGGTCATCTCGACTCGAATCGGAATCTCGTTCTTGACAGGGATCGACAACAGCGACGGCGGTTCGATCTTGAAATCGGCGAGCGTCGCGGGAATGGTCCCGGAAAGGTGTATTTCATTTCCGGTCGCGGTTAGCTGGAACGCGAGTTGTTTGTATTGCTTGGTCTGTCCCGCGAACTGGACCTCCAGGTCGGCGTGAATTGTGCCGGAATGAAGATCTGATTCGGGCACCTTTGTCCGCACGGTGACAAGCGGATATTCCGCGCCGCGCGTCACCTGCAACATGTGCAGGTCGCGGTTGCTGTCGCCCGAATCGAACGACTTCACCGGGACTGCGATCAGGAAATCACATTCCCCGCTGCTGCAAACGCCCTTGCCGCGAGCGGCGTGGCTGACGCCGTCTATTTGGTGCAGCGGATGAGAGACATGATAAGTCAGCGAAGACTGTTCAAGGGCCCACTGAGCGTCAGATGCACCAGCCGTCGCCACAGCCGAAATGAAGACGACCGTGATCTTATGCATGGGAGCCTTCAAAATTTGAAAGTCACCGAGGCGACTGCAAGCCCGAACGCTCCGGCGGTTACGATCGCGACCGGTCCGTGCGCGCTGGCGATGCCGTGAACTTTTTCACCCGCATTCTTCTGATCGAAGGCCATTACGCCCAAAATCGGAGTCAGGACCATCCCCGGTCCGTGAATCCAGGCGAGCGCTTTGTGGAGACGGATGGGTCCGCGCGTTTTCGTCCCAGCCATTCTCGGCGCGAATATAGAGTAGTACGCCGTCGCGAAATAGAGGCCACCGCTGATCCCGCCTAGCGCCGCGTGAACATCGCGCATGTCGGATTGTTTTGCGCGGCCGCCTGCGAATCCTCCCGTGATTACGGTCGCGACCAGAGGCGCGATCGTGATCAGGCCGAGTCGCTGATGCATTTTCAGCATGTGGGAGCGTTTATTCAGTCTGGCTTGTTCCTGCGGATTCGGCTGCGTGGCGGACGTCGGGAAACCGAGATCGCCGAGCGAAGGCTGCTGCGGTTTTTGCGGCGGATTTGTCTGTGGCTCCGGATCGGGCGTATCGGCAACGAATTCGGGTGGAGTAAACGCATTCCTCACCGCCCTGGCTATACCGAACTCCAGCGCCGGTTCGGCGACGTTCTCCGCCCGGCTTACGCCGCACATCAAAAAGACAACAACAAACCAGATACAATTCATCGCTCCTCTTTCTAATGCTGATTCACGGAACCCGAACCTGTGATGATTTTATGCAGGGTCTGTATTTTGGATGGCGGCTGTTCTCGCGCGCCAAAACGAATCTCGATCCCCGCGTTCCTTGGGAACTCCACTTCCTGCCCGCGCGCGACCACGTTGCGAAAGACAGACCACGCCAATCCATAAAATCCGAACGCCCTGGCGAACGTCGGCGAAAATCTTGCCGCCGCCGCGCCAAACAATCCAAACCCGAATGCGCCGCCAAGTGTGTGACCGGCGTTATTAGGGTATGGCGCGCCGGTGGTCTTGTTGATGTCGTTATCGGCCGCGCGGCTTGCGACAAACGCGGCCAGGACGGGAGCGAGAAAGCGGGTCGATTCGGTCGCCTTTACGCCGCCCTCTTCATCGGCCTTGATCTGCGCCTTGCCGTCCGGTTCCGCGTCCTGAAGAAACCCGAGAGTCTGAAATAAAACCGGTGCGCGCGCCAATTCCGGACGCTCCACACCGTCCGGCAGCTTAACACCTTCGAAGTCAAAGCGAAGCTGGCCGCCGCGATGGAACCACCTTGCGCGATGCGTCATGGTCACTTTTCCGGTGAGCTGCGTGCCCTCGGGCAAAATCAGCTGGTGGTCCGAAGAAAGCAGAGGCGCCGAAAGAATCGCTTCGATCGGGTCGCCTCGTTTCGAACAATCGGAGCCGATCGGTGTTGCCAGCCGCGCCCGCGCTGTGCTGTTCGAGGACGGCTGTGTTCCGAGCAGGTCCATCTGCTTTGCCGAAATCGTTTCCCCGCCGAACTGGAGCGGCTCGCTCAATTCTGCGTCGAAACGCGTGAGCCGCCGCACATATTGCGGATGATACGGCAGTTTCGCCCAGAGGTAATCCTCCAGGCGTTCTTTCTTGACGGGAGCGCGCACCGTGTCGGAAAGATTCTGCCGCGCTGTCTCGATCTGATTTTTCACTTGAGCCTTGGCGGTTCCCATCACGCCCATATTCTGATTTGTCTGCTTTTTCGCGTGCAGATTGGCGAGCGAATTGAGGCCCGGCGTTTCGACCGTATGAATCGGAATGCGTTTGCCGTCCGGCAGCACGAGCGTGGTGAACTGAACTTCAGCTTCGTGCAGTGGGGTGAAGTCGCCATTTAGGATCGCAAACGCCCGTTGTCGCACCGGAACGGGTTTCACGTGAACCACGGAGCCAAGCACCACGGAGCCTGCAGGCGCGACCCGGCGATCGAAAGCGTAAACAGGGTCGAGCAGCTTGCCTTCCACCGGCTCGCCGAGGCGTTTGGAAATTCGCTTGGTCAAGTATACGCGCAAGGGCGTCCCGCTTGAAACGATCAGAGGGACCTGCACGCTATCTTGGGCCGCGCCGCGGAACGGAAGCGAGGTAATCACGAGAAACAAAGTGAAGAAGGGTTTGTACCGCATGCAACTTCTTTCCCTCCGGTGAAAAAACTTCATTATAAGCGCACTCTCGATTCGCGATTACGACACGAAGCGTGTAAAAACCACGAGCGCGCATTCGTGGCGCGCTCGATGCAAACGAGGGCGCATTCTTGAAGGCGCCGGAGCAGCATGCAATCGCCCTAAATGGCTGCCCACCAAAACCGGCACACAGCAAATCGCCAGGAGCTGGGCGGACCTCCGCAACCGAAGGGGAAGGCGCGGGAGGACGGTCAAACCCAAACCCGCGGCGAGGGGGATCAGCAGTGGTCCACGGATATCGCGAGCAAGCGCGACCCCGAGCAAAAATCCAAGAAGAAACGCAGGGACCAGCACCTCAAACGAGAAGCCGGGATGCCGGACAAACTTCTGCCCGATTTGAGAACCAGCGTGGTTTGCCATGCGGACCTCTGCGGCACGTGATCTGCCCTTTCGAACTGCCGTGGTTTGTTGGGCTTTTGGCACTTGCGGGTCTGGGCGGTGCGGCAAATTGCCGCCATCATCCTTGCCGCGGCGCGGCAAAATGGAGCCTAATCCCCCGTGCGGCCGCGGAGGGTGTACCGCAGCATGATCGTGTGCGTTGAAGGGGTCACGCCGTAATCAGTGGTGAACAGGTATTCGATCAGAACGGCCGGCGACGGGCGCCACCCGATGCCGAAATCGGAAAATCGTGGCGCGAACAGATAGGCCTGTGGAGATACAGGAAAAAATGCGTCTTGCACCATGCTGATGTTTCCGGATTGATCCGGAAAGGTGTCGACGCGCTGGTGTTGCGTGTACCGGATATTCAAGAACGACGCGGTGACGAAAAATCGGTGCCAGATGTTTCGCTGAATGGCGACATGAGTTGACCAGAGATGCCCGTTGGCGACCTCGTTCTGCAACAAATTTCCTGTTGCATCCCCGGTTCGAGCCGCTGCGACGCGCGAAGTACCGGCCGTCGTGTCGAAAGTGAAAATCGTACTGCGGTTCAGAAAGTAGCCGAGTCCGAAGCCCAGCGAGCCTTGCTGCGCGCGATCCTGTTGCGACGAATTCAGGGTTGCCGTCCGAACGAGGTTGTCGGAAAGCGACACGCCCAGCCAATCGGCAGTGATTCCATAGAGCAACCCTGGCCGGAGTACGCCGCGCAGATTTAATCCAATCTCAGACGAGTGGCCGCCCGTGGATGTGGAATTCAATCCGACCGGCACGTCGTTGATGGTGTGGCTGAGGTCGTGGTCGTTCGCCGAAATCATCCCGTAGCGATAGAACGCCCCCAGCTTGGCGCGAGCAAATGCGCGCGAATATCCCGCCGTCAACCGCGTTTGTGAAATATTCGATGCGGCCAGGATCTGCTCGATCGACGATGACGAACCCGCGGTCGATGTCAGCGAACCGTTTCCGTTCAAAAGGTCCACCCCGAATCCGATACTGCTGTCTCCCAAGCTGCGCGCCGCCATGATTGATCCCGAATAGAAGGTACTGGTCGAGTTTCCCGACATGTGGGGCGACGCCGACGAGACCGCGTCCTCATCGGGCGCGAATGCGACCGCGCTGTCGCTGATCCGCGATCCTGAAACCGCGCCGCCGAGGAAAACATTGCTGCCGCCCAGCGGAGTGAACCCGGCGATCTGCGTCGAAAGGCTGTAGGTGCCCGGCAGAAGTCCGGCGGCCGGAATGGTGGGACGAATGTCATCAAGGTCGGGTCCGCCGCCGAACGTCGGCAAGACAAAAAGACGCGCCCGCGCCGTCTGAAATTCACTGGCGTACGCCGGATTTTCCAGACTATCGAGATAAGGTTCGGCAAAGGCGTTGAAGCGGAATAGAAACGGTGTCTCGACGATATCGGAAAGGCTCGCGACATAGCTGTCGTAGGCGCTTGCTGTCGCGCGCGGCGAACTGGCGTCACGATCGGCGCCCGAATTTTGTGACGGCAGAAGGTTCGCCGGCGCGTCTGAGTCGTTCGATGCGGCGCGGCGGTCACGATCGTGCGAGGAGCGGCTGGCAATCAAATTGCCGTCCGCTCCGAGCATATGAAAATCCTGCCCCGCCTGTACCAGCACGCCGCGTCCCGCTTCCACCGGAATCGATTGGCTTGGGTCAGAAAGGCTGGTGACCTGCACCACGCCCTCATAGACCATCACCTTCGTATCGCCATTCGGCCCGACCTCGATGCTGAACTCGGTGCCGCGTACGGCGATCGATGCCGTCGGGCTGTTCATATGATACGGATTTGGCCTGGCGCCATAATGATTGATCTTCACGCGAACTTTGCCCGCGAGAATGTCGAACAGTTCGCGCAGAGATTCCGCCTGGCGAAAATCCTTGATGAGGACGATTGATTGCGGCTCAATAACCACCATGCTGCCGTCGTTCATGTCGATGACGACGCGCCCGCCGCTGCGTGTGTCGATGCGGTCGCCCGGATTTAAAAAGAATCCCGTGGAGAGCCGGAAAGCGTTTCCCGAGGCGCCGCTATAAACCAGCGCGGCGCCCGATACGCTAGAGGTGCGCGCGGTGAGATCCCCTGCCTGCGCAGACAGCCGCGCACACAAGGGTAGCGCAAGGGCGACAGCCGCGAACTTCGCCCATGCGATGGCCGTCCGCCCGCATTCTGTACGGTTCTGGGCCGGTCTCACACGCTGTCGAGCGGCTTTTCCGCCGAACCGCCGCGTCCTTCCGTTTTGTCCTCAATCTCCCGCGCGCCGTTTAGTTTATAACGCGCGATCAGGCGCTGAATGGTCCTGCGATCAAGGTGAAGGACGGCTGCGGCGCGGCGCTGGTTCCAGCCGTTTTCCTGAAGTGTTAAAAGAACATAACGGCGCTGGAGTTCCTCCATGTCCGGCCGGTCGGCGATTAACCGCTCCGCGAATCCAGCCATGTCGTTTGTCCTTCGAAAGCGCCCCGCTATTTCTGACGGCAGGCAGTCAAGCGTGATCAAATCAGCCGGGCACAATGCGGTCGCGCGGCGCAGCGCATTCTCAAGTTCGCGCACATTACCAGGAAAATCGTGCGCGACGAGCGCTTCGCTTGCTTCGCGCGATAGCCTCAGGGAAACGCCCTCATCAGTTTGAAACTGGCGCAGGAAGTGAGCCGCCAGTAGCTCTATATCGCCCGCTCGTTCGCGTAGCGGGGGCAGTTCGATG
>JASHWA010000122.1 GCA_030044325.1 Bryobacteraceae bacterium | reverse complement strand
GTTCGAGCAGGCCCATCATCGCCATCGCGGCTTTCACCGGAATCGGATTCGATTCGACAAAGTTTACCTCCATCAGCGGCAGCCATTTTCGCTGCATCGCGCGCGCTTGGGCGAAATCGCCTGCGAGCGCGGCCTGGGCGAGCGCGGTCATCTCGGAGGGAATCTCATTCGACACGACCGAAATGATGCCGCGTCCGCCCAGCGCGATGAGCGGCAGCGTGATGGAATCGTCGCCGCTTAACACCGCAAATCGCTCCGGCACTTCGTGAATCACGCGGGCCATTTGAGAAATATTGCCGGAAGCTTCTTTAACCCCGGCGATGTTCTCGATCTCAGCCAGGCGCTTGAGCGTGGCGGGCTCGACATTCACGCCCGTGCGGCCCTGCACGCTGTAGACGACGATCGGCAGCGGCACCGCGGCGGCGATCGCCTTGTAATGTTGATACAGACCCTCCTGCGTGGGCTTGTTGTAGTAGGGCGTAACCGAGAGAATTCCGTCGACGCCGATGTGGCGCAGTTCGCTTGCGAGCTCGATCACTTCGGCGGTGTTGTATCCGCCGGCGCCGCCGAGCACGGGGACCTTGCCGCGCGCCTCTTCGACCGTGATTTCGATGACGCGCAGATGTTCCTGGCGCGTGAGCGTGGGGCTTTCGCCCGTGGTTCCGCAGGGCACCAGGAAATTGATACCCGCTTCGATCTGGCGCCGAACCAGGCGGCGCATAGCCGCTTCATCGAGCTTCGAATCTCTCCGGAAGGGAGTGACTAACGCGGTCCCGCATCCTTGGAACATAATTCACCTCTCGAATAAAATATCGCTGAATTCGTGAACACCCGCTTTGCCGATCGCCCAATGGGCGGCTGTGAGCGCGCCTCGCGCGAAACCCTCCCGGCTGCGCGCGGTGTGGCGCAGCGTGATGGTGTCGGCGGCGGAATCGAAGCCGATTTCGTGCGTTCCGGGGTGCGCGCCGGCGCGATTGGAGCTGGTATCGATGGGCCGCGCGAATCCGCCCGCTTTCATTTCTTCGACGAGCTTGATTAATGTGCCGGACGGCGCGTCCTTCTTAGTGTGGTGATGAATTTCCCACGCCCAGGCACCGTATTGCGCCTGGTTTGCGAGCATTTTCGCGGCTTCGCGCACCAGCCGGGAGAACACGTTCACGCCGATCGAAAAGTTGGGACTCCACACGATAGCGACGTTATGTTTTGCCGCGGCGGCGCGGACGCGATCGAGATCTTTTGACCATCCGGTGGTGCCGATGACCAGCGGGACGCCCAGTGCGGCGATTTTTTCAGCGTTCGCGGCGACGGCATCGGGAATGGTGAACTCGACCGCGACATCGGCGCCGCGCGCGGCGGCTGCGTCGTCGTTCACGTCGATGCGCGCATGAATCGAAAAATCGTATTCGGGCGCAAGGGACTCGATCAGGCGCCCCATTTTTCCATATCCGACGATGGCCAGTTTCTTCATTCGAAAGCCGTGGGATCAGGATCCGTGAAAAACTCCTTGTGCAGCGATTCTACCGCGTGTGCGAGGTCCCTGGCCGCCACCACGAAACTGATGTTGAGCAGAGACGCGCCCTGGGAAATCATTCTGACATTAATTTGACGGATCGCGCCGAACACGCGCGCGGCGACACCGGGCGACGTGCGGATATGATCGCCGACCATACACACGAGGGCCTGGTCCTGTTCGACGGAAACCTGCGCGAATTTTTCGAGCTCGGCGCGAATGGGATCGAGCGAACGAGTGTTGTCGATGGTGACGGAAACGCTGACCTCCGATGTCGCGAGCATATCCACGGGCGTTTCGAAGCGGTCGAAAACTTCGAAAATGCGATGCAGGAATCCGTGCGCCATCAGCATGCGCGTCGAAACGATGTTGACCAGCGTGATATTGCGCTTGCAGGCGATGGATCGAATGGCGCTCGAACAAGCGGGCGCTTCGGCGACAATCAACGTCCCCTCCGATTCCGGCCGGCGCGAATTCAAAATTCGAACGGGAATATTTTTTTCGATGGCGGGAAGGACGGTCGCCGGGTGCAGGACCTTCGCGCCGAAATAGGCGAGCTCGGCGGCCTCGGCGAAAGAGCACGTTTTCACGCGGTAGCCGCCGGGAAGGATGGCCGGGTCGGCGGTGAGCATTCCGTCGACGTCGGTCCAGATCTGGATTTCTTCGGCGCCGACGCCTGCGCCTGCGATCGCGGCGGTGTAATCGGAGCCTCCGCGGCCAAGCGTGGTGGTGACGCCGTCGCGGGTCGATCCGATGAAGCCGCCCATCACCACCACGCCGGTCATTTTTGCGATCGCGGCCAGGCGGCGGTTGGTTTCATCGAAAAGCGGCGCGGCCTGAGTGTGGCGCGCATCGGTGACGATGAAGTCGCGAGAATCGATGTGTGCGGCGTTCAGTCCGCAGCGGCGGAACATTTCGGCGGCGATGAGGCTGGAGATGCGCTCGCCGAAGGAGGAGACGGCATCGACGGCGCGGGGGGTCATTTCACCCATGACGGCGAGGCCGCGGACGAGCTCGCCGAGCTCGGTGAAATGCGCTTCGATTTCATTTTCGACTCCGATCGATTCGCGCAGGTGGAACGCGCGCAGGTCTTCGAGTTGAGACAGGGCGGATTCGCGCTCGCCGCGAACGGCCGCGGCAGCGATGGCGAGCAGCTTGTTGGTGGTTTTGCCCATCGCCGAGACGACAACCAGCGGCCGGCGCTCGATTCGGGCGCGGACAATGGCCGCTGCTCTTTGCATCGCTTCGCGGGACTCGACCGAGGTCCCGCCGAATTTCATGACGATCATACTTTTTTATTGGCCGCGAATGAACGCCGATAAACGCAAATGGATTCGCGTTTATTTGCGTGAATTCGGTTAAATATAACCCTCCGATTTCATAAGCTCGGCATTGAGAACCGCCGCGCCCGCGGCGCCTCTTACCGTGTTGTGGCCCAGGGCCAGGAATTTGAAATCGAGCACGGGGCAGCGGCGCAGTCTTCCGGTGAAGACGGCCATTCCGTTTTCGCGCTCGGCGTCGCGCCGCGGCTGGGGACGGTCGGGTTCCTGCATATAAATGACGGGACAGGGCGGAGCGCTGGGCAGATCCTTTTGTTGCGGGAGCGGACGCCATCCGCGCCACGCCGCCAGAATGTCGGCTTCGCTGATTCTCGTTTCAAATTCGAGTGAAACCGACATCAAGTGGCCATCCACCACCGGGACACGATTGCAGGACGCGCTGACCTTCGCGGCGAGCGGCTCGACGCGCGAACCCGTGAAATCGCCCAAAATTTTTTGCGTTTCACGCTCCATTTTTTCTTCTTCGCCGCCGATGAAAGGGATCACGTTGGCGTTGATGTCCATGGAAGCGACGCCGGGGTAACCCGCGCCGGAAATCGCCTGCATGGTGGTCACGATGACACGCTTCATTCCGAATTTTTTGAGCGGCGCAAGCGCCATTACCAGAACCGCGGTGGAACAATTCGGGTTGGTCGCAATTTGTCCGGTCCATCCGCGGTTGCGCTTCTGTTGGAGAAGAAGCTTCAAATGCTCCGGGTTGATTTCGGGGACCAGGAGGGGGACGTCGTCTTCCATGCGATGATTGCGCGAATTGGAAACGACAGTGCAGCCCGCCGCGGCGAAGGCGCGCTCGATTTCCGTGGCGACGGAGGCGTCGGTCGCGGAGAAAAGCAGGCTCGGCGCGCGCTCGCCGGGGATGCATTCGGTGACGACGATGTCGCGAACCGCGCGCGGCATCACGCCGGACAGGCGCCAGGACGTTGCTTCGCGATATTTTTTGCCGGCGGAGCGGTCGCTTGCTCCTAACCAGGTGATTTCGAACCAGGGATGGTTCTCCAGGAAACTGACGAATTTCTGGCCGACCATGCCGGTCGCGCCCAAAACGCCTACGGGGATTCGCCGGGTCTCTTTGATATCTCCGGTTTCGCTCATCGTTTTAATAACTCCTTGGCCATTCGCTGATAGATTTCGATCGCGTCGAGGACCTCTTTCTTCGGAACCCGCTCCTCGGCGGTGTGCGCCACGTGGATGCTCCCCGGGCCGAATAGGAACGGCTCGCCCCAGGCGCCGTTAAACGACGGGATATCGGTCGCGTAGGAAACGATGCTGGTTTCAAAACCGTCCAGTTCCCCGAAACGCATCGCAGGGATCAACAGCACCTGGTTCAACTCCACCCGGCCGTCCACAAGCGCGCGCGTCGCTTCCTGCGTGGTGGCGCCGTCGTCGACCAGCCGGAAGAAAATTTCGGCTTTGGCGAAATCGG
>JASHWA010000121.1 GCA_030044325.1 Bryobacteraceae bacterium | reverse complement strand
GCGGCCGCGGCGCTTGAAGCGCTGGGAATCACCGATCAGCCGCTGGCCGCGATCGCCAAGCGCGAAGAGTGGATTTACGTATACGGGCAGGAAGAAGAGCCGATCGTGCTCGACAAATTTTCGCCGGTGCTGCACCTGGTGCAGATGGTTCGCGACGAGGCGCACCGGTTCGCCGTGACGTTCCATCGCACGCGACGCAACGCGAGCCGGCTGCGCAGCGAATTGGGGGAAATACCCGGAGTGGGCGAAAAAACCGTGGCGAAATTGCTGCGGCATTTCGGGAGTCTCGAACGAGTGCGGCTGGCGCGCGAGACGGAAATCGCCGAAGTCGCGGGTCGCTCGGTCGCGCGGCGGATTATCAGCGGCCTGAACGCGCAGCCCACGGCCGAAGGGTTAGCCGTGAATGAACCTGAATAAACGTGAATTTGATTCACGCCCCATTTACGTTCATTGACCGCCAATTCATTACTGGATCGCATACGTCAAACCCAGCGTGAACTGGAACGAGTTCTTCTTGAACTTCGGCGGCGGGTCGTTTAAGAATGTGTCGATCACGCCGGTTGAGGCGCTGAAGCGTTTGTATACCGGCATCGTCAGCAGCGCGCTGGCAAGCCAGGAATAGGCGTTGGTGTTATTCCACGCCGGCGTCACCGACGCCTTCTGGTCGAATGTCATGCCGTGCGTCAGCTTGCGGTTGTAATGCTCGGCGAAAATCGAACCGATCAGGTTCATATCCGGCCCGACCGCGAACTGCTGCCGGATGTAGCTCATGCTCGCCTTGAGATCGAGCTCCTGGTTCGCTTTCTTGATGACGGTCCAGCCGATGCCTCCCGCGTAGGTCTGCTGGAGAGACAGGCCTTGCGAATAGTTGTGGTCAAACGCGCCTTCCCCGAATGCGAACAAGGAAGCGGTGAAATATTCGTCGCGCTGCCCGTCGGCGTGGAAAATCGAGGTTTTAATCGTCGGCGTCGCCGGCTGGGTCACTTCGCCGTAGGATTCAGAAAAGTCGAACGCCGTGCGATTGGAGGGATTGAGCCAGTTCTCCGAAGGTTCCGCGCGAACCAGGCTGATCGCGCCGGTGAACGTGCGGCTGTCCTGCGTCGCCTCGACCAGCGCTAAGCCCACGGTGGCCGTGCCTTTCCAGTCCTCGATGAAGCTCGGCATGTGGGTCATGGCTTTCTCAAACGCGGCTTGATCGATCACCACGTCCGCGTCGCTCACGGGAATCGGCTGCTGCGCCTGGGGCGGCGCGGGCGTCAACTGTATTTTCTGATCTTCGACCGCGAGCGTCCCCTGCGGAACGCCTGCGGCGCTTTCCTTCATCCTGAGCTTCACGCCCTTGCGAATCACGGCGACTTTCTGCTGCGTGTGCAGCTCTTTCACTTTCTTCCAGTCGATCGTGAGATCGCCCAGAACATCGCTTTTAAAAGTGACGGCAGTGCCAGTCGCGCGAACGAACTGCCCGGCGAGCTTGTCTCCGTTCACAAAAACGATTTCGTCCGGCCCAGGCTTGGCCTGTCCCAGGACAAGCGCGCCGGTGCAGACGATCAGAAAGGCGAGTTTCGATACGTTCCCCATGTAAGAAGGCACTTTAAAATTATAGCGATAGGGCTCGAGCGAAACAGCACGCGCGATCGACGCACCAGGGTGCGCTATCCTCGATTTCAGGACCCCGGCATGAGCTGGTTGGCACGAGGCGGAATCGGGTTGGCCCTCATCAGCGCCGCGTTCGCCTTCCAGCGGCCGTTTCATCAATTCCACGGCGTCGAATATTATAATTTCGAGCTTCCCCAAGACTGGCAGCAAAACGGCGAATTCGCCTTTGCGCGGCTGATGTACCCTCCGGGGCCGCTCGACGGCTACTATCCTCGGTTTCAAGGGGACTGGCGCCAGGGTTTATCGCTGTGGACGCAGGATTATCCTCGCGCGGACCGTCATTTTTCGCGCGCGCTGAGCCGGCTGACGCGCGTCAACACCCGCAGCGTGGAGCAGCCGGTAATGCTCGAAGACGGCGACGATGTTTTCAACTGGCCGTGGCTGTACGCCGTCCAGGTGGGCGAGTGGGGATTGAATGAGGAGGAAGCCGCGATCATGCGCGAGTACCTGCTGCGCGGCGGATTCTTCATGGCTGACGATTTTCACGGCACAGACGAATGGAACGAGTTCCAGAAACGCATCCACTTCGTTTTCCCCGACCGTCCCATCGTGGAGATCGACGATAAGGACGCCATTTTCCACACGGTTTACGACCTCAACGATCGCATCCAGGTGCCGGGCCAGGCGCATCTCTCGCTGGGATACAAGAACAACGGAATCGGCGCGCACTGGCGGGCGATCTATGACGACAAGGGCCGGGTCATGGTCGCGATTTCGTACAATTCGGACCTGGGCGACGCCTGGGAGTACGCCGATGATCCGTATTACCCGGAGAAATTTTCGGGGCTCGCGATCCGGATCGGAGTGAACTACGTCGTCTACGCGATGACGCACTAAGAGCTCATCAGCCGCGGATTCTCGTCGGAGTGGACCCGCGTGCGGTGATTGTGGCCTTAGGCGGCCTTCTGGATTCTTCCGCTCTTGATGCAGTCGGTGCACACGCGCATGCGCTTGGCCGCGCCGTTGACCGTCGCGCGCACGTTTTGCAGGTTGATGTTCCAGCGCCGCTTGGTCACATTGTGGGCGTGGCTGATTTTATTCCCGAATCGCGGACCGCGCCCGCACACTTCACAAGCTTTCGCCATAGCTGTTGTTAGTGTAGCATGTGTTGCGCCGCTCTCAGTCGCTGCGATCGTCTCGTCACATCGCTAATGGGGAGAGACGTCTATTTGAGGTCCATTGCCGCTCTGAGCGCCTCGTCGACCTCGCGGAGCGTGTCGGCCGAAAGGGCTCCGACGCGCTGAGTCAGTTTGGATCGATCCAGTGTGGTGACCTGGTGGCACACAGCGAGGCTCGCCTTCCTAAGAGGTTGCTGAAAAACTCCTCGGCGAACCCCCGGCCTGACGGCCAGGGCTGTATGGCCCACGACGACTCAACGATTTCAGGAACAGCCCTGCCCGTGAGGGCGGGGGTAGCTGGAGTTTTTCAGCAACCTCCTAAGGCCGGCGAGGCGGTCCGCCAACTCGACCACAGTGGGACCGCGCCTGGCCTGCGAACTGGACGTGGTCACGGGAACCACGATGATCGACCGCCAATTGGGAACCTGGTTGAAGCCGTCGTGCGAAACAACGATCGCCGGCCGCCGGCCGCTCTGGTCCGATCCGGATCGGGGCGCCAGATCGGCCCAATAGATTTCGCCGCGTTTCATTTTTTGGGCTTCATTGTATTTCTCAGATGATCTACAGCCGCGGCTTCCAGTTCGCGATCGAGATCGAGGTGAGTACCCGCCATCTTGTTCGCGTAGTCTGCGATCGCCTGGGCGCGCGCGTTTCGGGCTTGCCGCCGAAGCCAGGAATCGATCGCCTCCCGGGCCAGGACGGTTGCCGGCACGTGCGCCCGGTCGGCCGCCGCGCGAAGATCGCGGTAGGTTGCATCCGGCAGCGGGAGGTGGAAATTTCTTGGCATACCTAGAGTATGTCAGTCAGCATCGACGTGGGGCATTCGTTTCGCCCGGACAAGCGGAAGCAGGAATTTCACCGCAACAGAGATGGCAAACGTGACGAGCCACAACTCCAGGTACCCCGTTATGAAGACCGCTGGCCACAGAAACGGCCAAGTTTCGGTCGCGATCAGCGCGGGCAGATGGACCCAAAGGCCGAACAGCCCAAGCGCTTGCCACCCCCAGGGCGTTCCCGGAAGGTATCCCACATCGATCGGGTACGAGTAGAAGCCAAATAGCGCGACCAGTTCGGCCGGTATCGCCATGACGGAGGTCAGGATCAGCAGCCTGCGATCGATCGGGAGTCGCTTCATGGTCCATCCGAATTATCGCAGGCTCGTGTGTTAAACTGAATTCCGTCGGCTCCGTTTGGGGATCCGGCAATCCTCAAAACGAAACAGGGACTTTCCATGCCAAAGTTGAAGACGCACAAAGGTGCGGCCAAACGGTTTAAGAAAACGGGTAGCGGCAAGATCAAGCGCCGGCATGCGTTTGCGCGGCATATTCTGACTTCCAAGGCGCGCGCGCGGAAGCGGCGTCTGGGGCACGCGGACGTGGCTGACCCGGCCAACTCGCCCGAGATCAAGCGCATGCTTCCGTATTAGTAGCCACTGGCTACTGTAAACTGGTTTTGCGTGTGGGCGGGCTCCATCGCACGTGCCTGATCCGCCGCCTTTGACGAATAGAAACAGGAGATAAAAAACGTGCCCCGAGTAAAACGTGGTACCCACCGGCGCGCGAGCCGCAAAAAGACGCTCGCACGCGCCAAAGGATTTTTCCTCACCAAGAGCAAACTGCATCGCTCCGCGCAGGAAGCGGTCGAAAAGTCGCTGCGCTATGGATACATCGGGCGGCGGCTGAAGAAGCGCGATTTCCGCTCCCTGTGGATCGTGAGGATCGGCGCGGCGTGCAAGAGCGCGGAGATTTCCTACAGCAAATTTATGAGCGGACTCAAAAAAGCCGGCATCGAGCTGAATCGCAAAATGCTGGCGGATATCGCGCTGAACGATCCGGCCGCGTTCGGCGCGCTGGTGAACCAGGCCAAGGCCGCATTGGAGAACGCCGCAGCATGAGCACCGCCGCGCAGGGCATTCCCGAAGACGATTCGCTCGCCAGCCTGGAGGAGCGCATTCGCCGCACCGTCGAGCTGGTGAAATCGATGCGCGCCGAGCGCGACGCCGCCGTCGCCGAGCGCGACGCCGCTTTTGCCGAGCGCGACGCGGCGCGTTCCACCGCCGGCATGGCGCTCACCGAAACGCAGCGCCTGCGGCAGGAGATCGAGGAAATGCGCGGCGAGCGCAAACAGGTCCGTTCACGCATCGAAAAACTGCTGGGACAGATGGACCTGCTCGCCGGTTCGTAATATTGGGTCATAATATTGACACATGGACTCCGGGACGGAACGGCGAACGGTTCGCGTCACCATTTTCAACCAGGCCTATAATCTGCTGGCGAGCGAAGATCCGGGCGAAGTCGAGGCCCTGGCGCGCTCGGTGGACGAGCTGATGACCGAAGTGGCGCAGCGCGCCGGAAACATCGACTCGAATCGCGTGGCCGTGCTCGCGTGCCTGCATATGGCCGACCGGCTGAAATCGATCGAGCGCGAGCTGAGCGAGTTAAAAGCGCGCGTCGATCAGAAAAGCCACCATCTTTCGCTTTTGCTCGAAGAGGCGGCCCGGGGCGAATAGCGCGGGTGCCGCGTGCCCCCAGGCATTCATGCGCGGGAGTTAGAATTGGGCGGGAATCAGGGCTCGGGCTCACGAAATCGCCGAAAAAAATAGTGGCCCAGGACGCGGGCGTTTTGCAATACGCGGCGTGGACCACCATACTCAAGTTTGAGGCTTCCACACGAATGACCCGGGCCGCACGATCTTATGTCTTCGCGATCGGACTGGCACTGGCCGCACCGGCGCCGGCCCAGAGCGTCCGGTTTGAGACCACCGCCGGGGACTTCGTCATCGAAGTGCATCGCGACTGGGCGCCGCACGGAGCCGACCGGTTTCTCGAATTAGTCCGCGCGCATTATTACGAC
>JASHWA010000120.1 GCA_030044325.1 Bryobacteraceae bacterium | reverse complement strand
CCTGGTCGTGGATCACGTCACCATCTGGCGCTGGGTCCAACACTACGCGCCCATCCTGCATCAGCCTCCGGCGGGAGCGCCGCCATCCGAACCGATCCTGGCGGGTGGACGAAACCTACGTTCGGGTTGCGGGAAGCTGGACGTATCTGTACCGGGCGGTCGATTCAGCCGGCGACACCATCGATTTCATGCTGTCGCCGAAGCGCGATTTGACGGCTGCGAAGTTATTCCTGCGGCTGGCCTTGTCCGGGGCTGGTGGCCGGCGGCCGCGGGTGATCAATGTGGATGGGCATCCGGCCTGTGCCCGCGCGAGCGTCGAATTGAAGCAGTCCGGGGAACTGGGGCGCCGCTGTCGCCGTCGGCCGCTGCCGTACCTCAACAACGTCATCGAACAGGACCATCGCTTCATCAAGAAACGAATCGCGTCGAGTCTGGGGTTCCGATCCGTGGAAGGAGCCTTACGGACGATCGACGGGTATGAAGCCATGCATCAAATTCGGAAGGGTCAGATTCGGTGGGTACCGAAGGGCGATGTGGTTGGGCAACGTCAGTTCATTCACGGCCTGTTCGGCATAGCGGCGTAACCTCAAAAAGTGGAACCCCAGGACGGCCAGAGCATGCCCGCACCCTGTTTGCAACACATCCCAGAATAGTGTTGTTCCGGGAAATCCCAATTTACTGACTGGACGGCCGAGAATATCGCGCGCGGCGTCCATATCAACGCGCCGGGCGGTGCAACCCAACATCGACCGGTTCATGATCGCGTATCGAGCAAGTAATATTTCGCACTTCCGGCCGTCTCTCCTTGGCGACCTCATGACGATACCCTCGCACGGAAGAACTGCCACTGTCTGGATTGAGCAGCTCCTCCAGGACCTCCTCTACGGCGCCCGCGTCCTGATGTACTCGCCGGGATTCACGCTCGGAGCCGTCGTGGTGTTAGCCCTGGGCGTCGGGGTAAATCTCACCGAATTTCAGATCTTCGACGCCTTGCTGCATCGCCACAACTTTCGCGACGCCGATGCCGTCCTTCAAATCTCGCGCGACACTCGCGAGGGCGTCCGCCTCGGATTCGCACCCGCCGCCGCCGATTTCCTCCGCTCTCAATCCAACTCGCTCGCCTGGCTCATCACCGAGGATGCCACGCTCTCGACCACCATCGACTCAAGCGAGGTCCGCGCGATGTTCGTTTCCTCCGATTATTTCGCGAGTCTCGCCATCGCGCCTTCCTTCGGGCGCGTTCTCGACGCACGCGACTCGCGCAACGGCGCCCCGGTCGCAGATCTCGGTTACGACTATTGGCAAACCCACTTCGGCGCCGATCCCCGCGTCATCGGCCGCATCATCCGCGTCAACAACCAGCCGGTCGAAATCGTGGGCGTCGTGCCATTCGATTTCGACGGCATCAACACGCGCCGCACCGCGGTCTGGCTGCCGCTCGCCACGCGTCCGCTGGTGTTCCCGGGAAGCCCTCCCACCGCCTCCGATCTTTCGCACCCCTCCCAGAGCCTCTACGCCAAACTCAAGCCCGGGATCCCGGCACCGGCCGCCGAAGCCGAGCTCACCGCCCTGATCCGCGAGCTCAGCCGCCGCCAACCCCTTTACTTCCACGACGACGATCGCATCGAAGCCCGGCCGGTCGAGCAAACGCTGCTTACGCGCCTGATCTACATCCCGGTCTTTGACGTCTTCGTCGCGATGGTTCTTCTCGTTCTGTTCTCCGCGTGCGCTAATCTCGGCAACATGCTGCTGGCGCGGGGCATGGCCCGCCAGCGCGAAATCTCCATTCGCATGGCAATCGGCGCGGATCGGGCCCGAATCGTCCGCCAGTTGATGACCGAAAGCTTTCTACTCGCGCTCCACGGCGCAATCGCCGGCCTGGCATTCGCGAACGTTGCCTCGCGCGTTCTCCTGTACTTGCTCGGCGGCCCGCTGAACGTGCGCCTTTCGACGGGCTGGCCCATCCTCACGGCCGGATTTATTCTCACGGTTGTTTCCGCCGCGGCCTTCGGAGTCCCCTCCGCGCTTCAGACGGTGAATCCCAATCGCCGCAAGACTCGGCTTCGCCAATCCCTGATCGGCGTCCAGGTCGCCGTGAGCTGTCTTCTGCTGATCGCCTCGAGCGTGCTGGCCCATAATGGCATCGCTCTCGCCTCGATCGACATTGCCTACGACTACCAGAACATGGTCGTGGTGAATCCCGAGCTATACCTTTCCAACCTCCAGCCCGAGGCCGCGCGCCGCAAGCTCGACGCAGTTTCCGATCGCCTTGCGGCACTCCCCGCGGTCGACCGCATTACGGCCTGCCTCGCGACTCCCTTCGGGGGACGGGTCTATCTCGACACGCTGCCGGGCCTGCCGCGGATCGTGCGCAACGCGGTGGCACCATCCTATTTCTCCGTGGTGGCTTTCACCGTGGCCCAACGGCGGCGTGAATTCGGCATCCGCATTGCCGTCGGAGCGCGTCCGCACCATGTCCTGAGCCTGCTTCTCGCACAAAATTCAGCGCCGGTAATGGCCGGAGCTTTCGCAGGCGCAGTGCTCGCGGTGGCGGCATCACGAATCGTCCGCAGCGTCATCGTTCTTCCGGAGCGCCAGGCCGTCGATCCCCTGGGCTTCGCCGCCGGCATTCTGATCTTTCTGGTGATGGCTGTCTTCGCGGCACTGTCGCCGGCGCTCCGCGCCCTGAAAATCGATCCTTCCGCCACGCTACGCGAAGATTAGCCGCAGATGAAATTGCCGGGTCAATACCCACTGCGGGCCACGGCGCAAACATCGGACTGTCATTGAGGTGAACCTTTCGAGCAGCTTCGCTATGGTTGGCGGGCGGTGCGACGCCGGCAGCCTGCCGCCGCGCGCCCGGTGTTTCACCGGAGCATTTTCGCATGGCGCAACCACCTCATTTTCGGCAGATTTCGGATCTAAAGTGAAATTCCTAATTTTCTCCCGGATGAAATGTTCGAAATAGGCCGACAGTTCCATTCCTATTTTTCTTTATTTCGGGTCTAATAAACGAGTGAGGCCGCGTTCGTTGAATGGAATTCATCGCAGAGGCCACGGTTTCGACTGCCATCGCTGAGGATCATCAGGAGATTCCGCTTCCGGCGAGCGCAGAGGCACGCGCGGACGAGAGAAGACGTGAGCCTCGATATCCCACCGACCGCCTTACGCTGCTGTATCTCACCGGCTCGGAGCGAATATTGTGCCGCATTCTGGACATTTCTGATAGCGGGATGCGGGTCAGAACGCAGCGCCAGCTCGACCCCGGCACGGAAGTTCGGGTCACACTACGCGAAGTGTGCGGAATCGCGACGGTGCGCTACAGCGTCGAGGTGGGACAGGCATTCGACCATGGGCTTCAAGTCGAGGCAATTGAAGCAACCGATGGAACGAGGGCCGCTCCCGCGCTCAGTCTATTGGTGACCTGAGCGCCACATCGTCCGCAGAAGGAATTGAGAACCTCAACGCGCCGCGCAGCAGAGGGCCAGGCCGGAGAGCGGGCGCAGGGCGCCTGAGACTGAGTCGTGTCTGTTGTGGCGTGTTGCCGTAGCGATTCCGCCCGCCAACGGCAGCCGCTCTCACTCGTGACATGGGGTGCGGATGTATACTCTCAAGTAATTCGATCATGTCCTTCCGGTGCATTTTCGGATTCTGCCTCTGGTTCGTCTGCGCCACAAGAGGACAAGTTGCGACAGACATCCACCAGACGGGAAGACTGTCGCCGCACACTCC
>JASHWA010000119.1 GCA_030044325.1 Bryobacteraceae bacterium | reverse complement strand
GTATAAGAAATTGCTCGACTGCAATCCGACACCGGTGATCGCGTTGAACCATGCGGTCGCAGTCGCGCTCAGCGAAGGAATCGAGAAAGGGTTGCGTTGCATCGAGCCGCTCGCGGAATCGCTCGACGGATATTATCTGTTCCACGCCGCGCGGGCGGATCTGCTCCGGCGGCTGAATCGCAAGCCGGAAGCAATCGAGGCGTACCGCAGCGCGATCGGGCTTGCGACGAACCGGATCGAGATCGAGTTTCTGGAGCGGCGGGTGAGGGACCTTGGCTCGCGATAGGCCGCTGTAAGCGGTGCGCCCGACTGCGATCTCGCACGCCCGATACGCGCGCGTTTCGCCGGTCGCGTTCACGATTTCAAACCGCCGCGTCCGCGTACGCTCCCTGCACCTCGAAAATGTTTCGCGGATTTTCGATCAGCATCATGTCCAGCTGCTGCTGCGTCACGCCGGCTTTCTTCAACGCCGGGATCACGTCGTTATGGATGTGCAGATAGTGCCAGTGGGGCAGAACCGCGGGCAATTGCCGCTCGGGAAGCCAGTGATTGAAACACGCGGCATCGTGCGATAAGACCATTTTCGACGCGTACCCGCGCGCGCACAGTTTCGCGACCGTGGCCACGCGATCTTCGAAGGGGAGAATCGTATCGATGCCGAAGCGGTCCATGCCGATGTACGACCCGTTCGCCATCAGCTCTTCGAGGTACGCAAGATCGGTGGTATCGCCCGAATGCCCGATGACCACGCGCGTCAGATCGACTCCCTCTTCTCTGAAAACGCGCTGCTGATCGAGCCCGACCTTGCGCCTGGCGTGCGTGTGCGTGGAAATCGGAACACCGGTGCGCCGGTGCGCGATCGCCGTCGCGCGAAGAATCCGCTCGACGCCCGGCGTCAACCCCGGCGCATCGGTCGCGCACTTCAGAATTCCCGCTTTGATTCGCGTGTCCGCGATACCCTGCTCGATATCGCGTACAAACATGTCGGCAATCAACTCCGGGCCGCCCAGAACCGTGCCCGGACCGCGATAGCTGAAATAGTGCGGCAGGTCGCAATACGTGTAAATGCCCGTCGCAACGATAATATTCAGCTCCGTCGCGGCCGCGATGCGCTGGATCCGCGGAATGTAGCGCCCGAGACCGATCACTGTCAGATCGACGATCGAATCCACCCCGCGCGATTTCAATTCGTTCATGCGCGCGATCGCGTCCTCGATGCGATGGCCGTCGTCACCCCAGTCTTCCGGAAAATTTTGATTGATTTCGGTGTCGAGCAGGAAAACATGTTCGTGCATCAGCGTAGTTCCCAGCCGCGTTGAATCGATGGGCCCGCGGACGGTTTCGACAGTGGCCATGCCGCCGATTATATCCGAGGATGTTGACAGCGGGCTTTCTGTTTGCTAAACACTGTTATGCAGAACTTGGAGAACTCGAACGAATGCAAAGATTTGTAAAGCTCACGGCGATCTCAGCGGCGCTCGCCGTTGGCGCGATTTGTACCCTTCCGGCAGCCGCGCAAACGGCCTTTAAACCCGCGCGCCTCGCCGACGGACATCCCAATCTCAATGGAATCTGGCAGGCGATGAACACCGCCAACTGGGACCTCTTGGCGCACGGCGCGCAACAGAGCCTGGTGCTCGATGCCGGCGCGGAGTTCGCGGAGCCGGGCGGAATCGGCGTGGTGGACGGCGGCGAGATTCCCTATCTTCCGGCCGCGCTCGAAAAGAAAAAACAGAATTACGCCAAGCGCCTGGAGCTTGATCCCGAAGTGAAGTGCTACTTGCCGGGCGTCCCGCGCGCGACCTACATGCCCTTCCCGTTCCAGATTTTCCAGAGCGAAAAGGCCATGGCGATCGCCTACGAATACGACGGCGCGTTCCGCAACATTTTCCTGAAAGATCCCGGCCCCGCGCCGATCGATACGTGGATGGGCCAGTCCTATGGGAAATGGGAAGGCGACACGTTCGTGGTCGACGTGACCGGTCTTGATGAGCGCACCTGGCTCGATCGCGCCGGCGATTTTCACACCAACCAGATACACGTGGTCGAGCGCTACACGCTGCACAGTCCCGACGTGCTCTGGTACGAGGCCACCATCACCGATCCAGGCGTCTATTCGAAGCCGTGGAAGATCAGCATGCCGCTGTACCGGCACGTCGAAAAGAACGCGCAGATTCTGGAGTTCAAGTGCGTGGAGTTCGTGGAAGATCTGATGTATGGGAAGTACAGCAAGAAGCCCAAAGAGTAAACGCTTGGGTCATAATATTTAGTGGAAGTCGAAGAAGGAGATCAATCAAGATGAGAAACAAACTGGCAATTGCGGCCGGCGTCGTGGCGTTGTTCGCGGCGTCCGCACCCGCATGGGCGCATCACGCATTCGCGGCGGAATTCGACGCCAAGAAGCCGATCCACCTGGAAGGCGTGGTCACGAAAGTGGAACTGATCAACCCGCACTCCTGGATTCACGTGAAGGTGACGAATGCCGACGGCACCGAGACCGAGTGGATGTGCGAAGCCGGCAGTCCCAACGTTCTGCTGCGCCGCGGCTTCAATCGCAACACCTTTCCGGTCGGCAGCAAGGTGATCGTCGACGGCTATCAGTCGAAGGACGGCTCGTTTCGCATGAACGGACGCGATATCACGACGCCCAGCGGCCAGAAGTTCTTCCTCGGCTCGCAGGGCACCGGCGCGCCGTACGACGCTACCAGCAAGGATAAGTAAACACCCGACTCTCCTTCTTGAATGCAAGCCGCGCCCGGCCGAAAAGGCGCGGCTTGCATGTCACCCCGCCCGAAACGCTCGCTCACCCGCATAAGCAAAACCATCCCGCTCCTGCTGCGTCTGTATGGAATCGGTGGCAGAAAGGCGAGCGCATGTCAGCCTGGGACATGCATGAACGGATCATTCACGGCCGTTGCGCTATCCTTTCTTTTTTATGATCACGCTCAGAAATATCGAGAAATACTTCGAACACGGGCCGACGAAAACGTTTGTCTTACGCCGCATCAACATCGATATCAAAGAAGGCGAATTCGTGTCGATCATGGGACCCTCCGGCGCGGGAAAATCCACGCTGTTGCACCTGATCGGCATGCACGACAGCGCCTGGACCGGTGAATACCACTTTCTCGACCACCCCATCCATCGCCTCAAAAAGAAAGATCGCGACGAGATCTACAAGAAATATTTTGGCTTCGTTTTTCAGAGCTATCACCTGCTCGACTCGCTCACCGTTTACGAAAATCTCGACATCCCGCTGTCGTACCGTAACGTTAAAAAATCCGAGCGCGATGGCATCGTCTGCGACGCGCTCGACCGCTTTCAGATCGTGGGCAAGAAGGATCTGTTCCCCAACCAGCTTTCCGGCGGCCAGCAGCAGCTTGTCGCCATCGCCCGCGCCATCATCGCCAGCCCCAAAGTGATTCTGGCCGACGAGCCCACTGGAAATCTCCATTCGAGCCAGGCCAAAGAGATCATGGAAGTGTTCAAGAAGCTCAATGAAACGGGAACCACCATCATTCAGGTGACGCATTCGGAAACGAACGCGGCCTACGGGAATCGAATCATCAAGATCGTGGACGGCTGGATTTCGACGGATTAACGTATGCGCAGGATTCTCGCGACGCCGCACAGCTTCGCGCTGACCGCGGTGCGGATCGCGCTCGGCGTGGTGATGTTTCCGCACGGCGCGCAAAAAATGCTGGGCTGGTTGGGCGGGCCCGGATTCAACGGCGCGCTTCACGGGTTCGAACATCAGGGCATACCCGCCTTTTTCGCCGTCCTCCCGATCCTCGCGGAATTCTTCGGCAGTATCGGACTCATTCTGGGATTCCTGAGCCGCATCGCGGCATTTTCGATCGCCTGCGACATGGCGGTCGCCGTCGCGCTGGTGCACTGGCACAACGGATTTTTCATAAACTGGACCGGAATGAAGCACGGCGAGGGATTCGAGTACCACATCCTGGCCATCGGGATGGCGCTGGCGATCATGATCGGCGGCGCCGGCGCGGTTTCGATCGACCGCGCGCTCAGCCGCACAATTCCCGGGTAAGGACTGGGGATTTTAATCCGCGCGGCGCTTCACACTTCCGCGAAAAACCCTCTGGCTGTTACAGCCGCCTCGCGTAAGCGAGTCGGGGTAAATGCCGGAAATCACTCCGCCCGCGAACCCGTTCGCGACCCCGCCGGCCGCAACTGCGCGTCTTCCAGGCGCTTGGTTTCCTGCCAGGTGAAAATCATGCGGTCGATAACGGTGAGGTTCGAAAGCACCGCGATCACCCACAACACCGCGGCCATCCGGTCGAACAGCGCGCCGATGATCAGCAGAACCACGCGCTCGGGCCGCTCCATGAATCCGACCTTGCATTGCGGAATGCTATTTTCGGCGC
Organism: Bryobacteraceae bacterium; assembly: GCA_030044325.1. GTDB lineage: Bacteria > Acidobacteriota > Terriglobia > Bryobacterales > Bryobacteraceae > Palsa-187. The sequence continues at coordinate 1,284 of JASHWA010000119.1, read as the reverse complement.
GGGCGCGCGTGTAGCTCACCATCACCGACCCGGTCATCACGATGGCCGTCAGCACCACGTAGCTGAACCGGTTGATCGAACCGTACCACACCAGCAGCCCGACCAGCAGCGCCAGGTCCGAATAGCGATCGAGCACCGAATCGAAAAATCCGCCGAAGCGGGTCACGCGATTGGTTTCCCGCGCCACGCGCCCGTCCACCATGTCGAATAGTCCCGCGCCGATGATCACCGCACCCGCCCAGCGCAGTTGATGCACGGCGAGCAGCGTCGCGGCGCCGATGTTGATCACCAGCCCGAAGAACGTCAATACGTTGGGATGGATGCGCGACAGCGCGAGACCACGCACGATCCAGTGGATGATTTTGCCGCAGACGATCCCGATCGCACGCGTGTACGTCATCGTCATTCGGCCGCCTGGTGGATGGTGGTCAGCTCAATGATCTCCATCTCCCGCACCCCGCCGGGAATCTGAATCCTTACGGAATCCCCAACCTGTTTTCCGAGCAGCCCCCGCCCGATGGGCGAACTGGTCGATATCAATCCTTTGGCGACATCCACGTCCTCGCTGGTTACCAGCTTGTAACGGATCCGCTCGTCTTTATCGATGTCCAGAACCAACACGGTCGAGCCGAGTCCCACGCGATCGTGCGGGATCTTCGAGACGTCGATCATGGAAATCTCGCGCAGCCGCGTTTTCAGTTGCGAAAGCCTCGCATCAACGAAGCGCTGGCGCTCCTTGGCCGCGTGGTACTCCGCGTTTTCACTGAGATCGCCGTGGGCCCGGGCCTTGAGGATTTCCCGGGGAAGTTCGATGCGCAGCTCGTTTTCAAGAGCGGCAATCTCTTCCTGTAGCCTCCGCTTGAGCTCTTCCATTACTCGATAGGATTATACCGCGGTTCGCGCTTCCCTCAACGACGTCTGAAAGCCGTCCACCGGAACCGCGAGCGTAAGCGTTTGTGTGGAAACTAAGCCGTCGCCCGCCCCTACGTCGGCTTGCGAGCCGGGCCATCATGGCGCGGGTTCTAGCCGCTTTCCAACACGGGCTCGCAGCGCGGATGTAGCGCAAGGAGCCCCGCGCGTAAGCGCAGGGGTAGCCGCCATCATTGCCCACAATGCAAATAGATCGGGCAGCCCGCGCAAAGCCGATTACTGTTTGTGCAGGAGATTCCGCCGCCAGTCCGGCCAGAATTCCTTGAGTACGTTGAATCCGGCGTCGCTGACCACCCCTGTGCCGAATTTCAGCATCGTGAAGCTCATTCCGCGATTCACCGAAGGATAATACAG
>JASHWA010000118.1 GCA_030044325.1 Bryobacteraceae bacterium | reverse complement strand
GCTGTCGCGCATCGCGGAAATGAAGCGCCAGATGCATCGCATTGGCTTCAGCTACGACTGGCGCACGGAAGTCACCACCTGCGAGCCGGAATATTACCGCTGGAACCAGTGGTTCTTTCTAAGAATGCTGGAGCGCGGCCTGGCCTATCGCAAAAAAGCGCTGCTCAACTGGTGCCCGGAATGCGGAACCGTGCTGGCCAACGAACAAGTGGTGGACGGCTGCTGCTGGCGGCACGAATCGACGCCGGTGGAGCAGCGCGCGCTCGAACAGTGGTTCTGGAAAATCACCGCGTACACCGAAGAGCTGCTGCGCTCGATCGATGACCAGCTCGAAGGCAAGTGGCCCGAACGTGTCATGGCGATGCAGCGCAACTGGATCGGCCGTTCGGACGGCGCGGAGGTGGATTTCACGCTCGAGAACTCAGGCGAGCCGGTTCGCGTCTTCACCACGCGTATCGATACGATCTACGGTGCAACGTGCGTGATTCTGGCGCCGGAGCATCCCATTGCGCAAAAACTGCTCGACGAAACCGGCCGCGGGCGAGCCAAGCAGATGGTGGACGCGCGCGCGCAAAAAGGCCCCGGCGATATCGCGAAGGAAGGTTTTTTTACGGGAGCCTACGCGATCAATCCGTTCAGCGCCGCGCGCCTGCCGGTGTGGATCGGGAATTTCGTGCTGATGGATTACGGCACCGGCGCGATCATGGCCGTCCCCGCGCACGATGAGCGCGATTTCGAATTCTGCACGCATTACGGATTGCCCATCGTTCCCGTGATCCGTCCGGTCGATGGCGTGCTTGATGAAAATCCGAAAGCCGCGTTCACCGATGACGGAATCGTCGAAAATTCGGGCGAATATTCCGGTTTGCCGAGCGAAGAAGCGCGACGCGTGATGAGCGCTCGTGCGCTACACGACGGCTTCGGTGAGCCGAAGATCACGTACCGTTTAAAGGACTGGGGAATTTCGCGGCAGCGCTATTGGGGCACGCCGATTCCGGTGATCCACTGCCCGAAATGCGGCGTGGTTCCGGTTCCTGAAAAAGATCTGCCGGTGATTCTTCCCACGGACGTGAAGATCACGGGCAAAGGCCGCTCGCCGCTTGAAGACGTTCCCGAATTTGTCAACGTGAAGTGCCCGCAATGCGGCACCGGCGCGCGCCGGGAGACGGATACCATGGATACTTTTGTCGATTCGTCCTGGTATTTTTATCGCTACTGCGATCCGCACAACGATCGCGCGCCGTTCGACCCGGCTGCGGTCGCGCGCTGGTTTCCGATGGATCAGTACATCGGCGGCGTCACCCACGCGATCCTGCATTTGCTGTACTCGCGTTTTTTCACCAAATTCATGCGCGATCTGGGTCTTGTCGAGATTGACGAGCCCGCCGACAACATGTTTACGCAAGGCATGGTGCTGGGCGCCGACGGCAGCGCAATGTCGAAATCCAAGGGCAACACCGTCGATCCCGAAGAGATGATCGCGAAATACGGCGCCGATACCTGCCGCCTGTTCACGCTCTTCGCCGCGCCTCCGGAAAAAGACATGCCGTGGATCGAAGCGAGCGTCGGGGGCCAGCGCCGGTTCCTCGAACGCGTGTTCCGCTTCGTCACCCGCAACATGGATCGGGAATCGCCGGGAGATCCCGCAGCCGGCCGGCGCGCGCTGCGCAAACTGCACCAGATCATCCGCAAGGTGACCGAGGATTTCGACAATCGCTGGCACTTCAACACCTCGATCGCCGCGCTGATGGAACTGCTCAACACGCTGTTCGACGAAGAATCGAATCTGTCCGCGGAAGCTTTGGCGCAGATACTGCCGAGTTTGGTGCTGATGCTCGCTCCGTTCGCGCCGTATACTGCGGAGGAGTTGTGGGCGCAGCTCGGCCGCACCGGCCCCGTTTTCCGCCAGCCGTGGCCGTGTTACGATCCCGAGCTCGCCCAGGAGGAAGCCGCCGAAGTGGTGGTGCAGGTGAACGGAAAGCTGCGCAGCCGTTTGCACGTGCCTTTCGGAACGCTGGAAATCGATCTCAAACAATCCGCGCTCTCCGATCCGAAGGTGCAGCCCTTTACCGAAGGGAAACAGGTCGTGAAGGTGATCGTGATTCCGGATAAATTGATAAACATCGTGGTACGGTGAATTCATGCCCGCTGAGACGCTGATCTCCGTGGAAGAATATCTCTCGACGAGCTACCGTCCCGATTGCGACTACGTGGACGGGCACCTCGAGGAGCGCAACTTGGGTGAATGGGATCATGCCGATCTTCAAGCCGCGATCGTAGCGCACTTTCGCGCGCGCGCAAGAAAATGGGGAATCCGCGCCGTGGTTGAGCAGCGCGTGCAGGTCAAGCCCGGCCGTTTCCGCGTCCCCGATGTCTGCGTGGTCGTGGGCGATCCCGGCGAGCAGGTTCTCACGCGTCCGCCCTTCCTCTGCATCGAAGTCCTTTCGCCGCAGGACCGAATGAGCCGCGTCGAACAGCGCGTCGACGATTACCTGGCCATGGGCGTTCCGTACGTGTGGGTGTTCGATCCGGAGACCCGGAAGGTATTCGCCGCGACCGCAACCAGCGGACTGTATGAAGTGATGACCGGCGTACTCAGGACCGAAAATCCCGCGATCGAAATACCGCTCTCCGAAATTTTCGAATAGGGCCGCGCCGTTTTTTGGACGGTCCGGCCCTTCCAGGGACCTGGACGCAACCGGCTACATCTACTGCACGACGATGTTCACGCTGTTCGACTGAACACCATCGATGGTGACCACCACCGCAACTGTACCCGCGACACCCGCGGGCAACTGCAAATTCACCTGCACCGCGCCCGAAATCAGCGTGGGAGCCGCGCCCGCGAAAGCCACCGTCGCGGGCTGCCCGCCGACGGTCGCTGTCACCACGCTCGATCCGGAGGTCCAGTTCTTGAGCGGATAAAGCGGGCTGGAAGGCGTCACTTCGCCGTCGGTCAACGCCGGATTCGTCAATCCTCCTCCGGTCAGGTACAGAACGATCGCTGATCCCGCCGGAGCCGGCGCCGTCGGAAGACTCGTCCCGTAGTACGTTCCGCCCGCCGGACCGTTGTACAGACTCGCGGCCTGCGAGCTCAGGTTCACCGCCGCAGCTTGGCCCGCGCCGGTCGCATCCTGCGTGTAAATACCCGGCGCCACACTCGCCACCTGGAGCGGAAACGCAGCGGATTGAACGGTGTTATAAACCACCACCATGTTGACCGACGCGAATGTCGCGACCTCCCACGGCACGATCACGTTGATCTGCGTCGCGCTCACGTACGTCGGGATTCCCGGCGTCGTGTTGAACAGCACCTGCACTCCGCCCAGCGTTGAACTGACCGTTCCGTTCGACCCCACCGTGAAGCTGTAGCCCCCGGAGATACACGTCGCCGGAGCCGCGCACGTCGCCGGACCGAGATTCGTGCCACGAATCGTAATGATCTCGCCCGGCGCTATGGGGCCGAAGCCGGTGGAAGGCTGCGAACTGTTGGTGATGGTCACGGGAGCCGGAGCAGGAGCCGCGGCGACGTTCAGCGTCACGTTGACCGTGATCGGCGTCGCCAGCACGCCGCTCGCGCTGATGGTGATGGTCCCGGTGAGTGACGATCCGCCCGCCGTTCCCGGCGGAATATTCGCCGGATTCACCGAAACATTAAGCAGCTGCGAGAGGTTCGATCCGCCGGTGGTCCCGCTGGTCGGACTGATCGAAAGCCATCCGCCGGTGCTCGATGCCGATGCATTGAACGACACCGCGGTACCGGTGCTGGTGAGCGTGAGCTGCTGTGCCGCCGGCGCCGACCCTCCCAGTTGGTACGCGAAGGTCAGCGACGTCGGCGAAACCGTCAACGTCTGCGTCGGCCCGACCGTCAGCGTCGCGTTCACGGTGATCGGCCCGGTGGCCGAATTCAGGAACGAGAACGTCACGGGACAGGTGTAGCTGTTTTGCGCCAGCGAATTCTGAAGAACCGAGAAGGTCACCGGTCCGCTCGCCGCGCCGCTCGACGGGCTCACTTCCAGCCAACTGCACACCTGATTGCTCGGAATACTGGTCTGGAAAGTCGCGCCCGCGGCGGAACTGGTCAGCGTCACCTGCTGCGACGCCGGAACAGGCCCGCCCGACGGCTGGTTGAAGGACAGCGTCAGCGGAGCAATCGATACCGTGATATTCGAAGTAACCGTCAGCGAAATCGGAATCTGAAGCGGGCTCGCCGGCAGTTTCGACGATGAAATGGAGATCGTTCCACCGTAAGTATTCGGCGTGAGCGACCCCGGCTGTATAATCGCTTCGAGCTCCTGCGGCGTACTGGACCCGTTCTGCCCCAGGAACAACCACGAGGAAGGACCGTTGCTGCTCGCCGATGCCGAGATGTCGGTAACCTGCACCGCGGGATCCGTGCTGGTAAGCGTGATCTGCTGCTCGGTCTGGTTCGCGCCCTCCGCCGTGGTCACGATCCCGAACCCCAGCGGCATGTTGATGTTCAGGAGCGCGGAAGTGCTCACATCCATGTACACCGGAATCGCCAACGTCTGCGGACTCGAGCTGTTAGCCGGATACGTCACCGTCACCGTTCCGGTGCACGCCCCGGGGGTCATTCCGGTGACGTTTACCGATACCGTTACGATGGCATTGAGTGTCGTAGAAAAATTGCTGCTCGCCGACAGCCAGTTCCCCGGGCAGTTCGCCGTCATCGTCGAGGAGGTCGACAAGGAAAAACTGGTGGCCAGACCCGCCGTCACAAGCTCCAGGTTTTGCGACGACGGCGGCGATTGGGTGTTTTCCCAACTGAACACGAGTAGCGGCGGACCCGCCGAAACCTGCGCTACGGTGCCGATGGTGAACGTCACCGTGATGGTGAGCGAGTACAGGTTCGCATCGCTGTTGTTGGGCTTCACCGTCAGGTGCCCGGTATACGTATTCACTGCCAGGCTCGCCGGATTGGCGCTTACCGTGATCGTTCCCGGAGTAGTCAGGCTGGGCGAAGTCCACGTCAGCCACGGAGAATCAGAGGAAACCGTGAAACTCACCGACGTGCCGGAATTTCCCACCGTGGTCACCTGCACCGCCTGCGACGGCGGCGCGCTGGTTGCGCCGAACGAAGACGTGAACGCCAGCGTGTTGGTCGACAGGCTCAGCAGCGGATTCGTGCTCACCACCAGCTCCACCGGAATCGGGGCCACCGGCGTCCCGCCGGGGATGCTCACGATCACGGTCGTGCTGTAAACGCCCGCCGTCATGGTCGCCAGTTGCGTGGGGCTGACCTGCAAGGTCACCGGCACCGCGGCTCCCGCCACCCCGGTCGCTGAGCTGGTCGGCGACACCACCAGCCACGCCGCGGGGCTGCCCAGGGTGACTTCGAACGGCGTCGAAGTGGCGTTCGAGCTCACTTCGAGCGTCTGGGTCAACTGCCCCGGGCTCGCCGTGGTTCCGATCTGGTAAAGAAATGGCGGAAGCGTCGAGGGCGTGACGCTCAGCGTCGTCCCCGGCGTAATGGTCAGCGTCACCGGGATCGCAACCGCGTCCTGGGTCGTGGTGCTTTGTACCTGCACGCTGCCTTGATAGCTGCCGACCGCCAGGCCCGCGGGATTTACACCCACCGTCACCACGTCGGTCGACGAGCTGCCGGTTGTTCCGCTGGTGGTGAACGGCACCAGCCAGTTTCCTCCGTTCTGCGTGGTCGCCGTGACGTCATAGGACAACTGCGCTCCAGAGCTCGAAATGGTCGCCTGTTCGGTGGGCACGTTCGATTCGAGGGTCCCCACCGTGGCCGAAAAGCTCAAGCCCGCCGGATTCGAGGAAAGCAAAGAATTGCTGGTGACGGTGACGTTCACGGTCAGGGTAACCGCGGCCGACGGCTGCTGCGGGGGCGTGATCGTGATCGTCCCGCTCACGGGCGTGCCGTTCATCAGGTTCGCGCCGTTCACGGTGATTTGAAGACTCAGCGGCGTCGCCGGGTTCCCCATGGGCGAGACTTGCAGCCACGATCCGGCCGGGCTCGCCTCAATGTTCACATTCGAATCGACGGGAGTTCCGTTCTCGCTGGTAGTGACCGCAATCTGCGCGCCGCCCACGCCGCCCTGCTGAACCGTCATCGCCAGCGCATACGCCGAACTGCTGCTCTGGGTGAGCTGGGCCCCGTTCTCCGGCGCAAGTGTGACCATTTGCGCCCGCGCTGTGTCGGAAAAACCCAAAGCCAGAAGCCCGCACAAAATTCCGGCAAACCGCCCTATCGCTGCATAATTCCGTTCGTTCATCTCTTTTCCTCTCACTCCAGAACCGCTGGATTTCGCGGTTTTTTCCGCGGGCCGCCGCTGCATGCGCCGCGGAGCTGTAACGTCGGTTAACGTGCAATCCGCGCGCCACGCGAAATATCCGGGGGAAACTCGATGAACGCAAATAAAAAAACCGGGGAGCGGACGAAGCTTTCTTGCCCCGCCACTCCCCGGGTCGTGTTACTGCTCGATTAAGTCGTGAGCCGCCGCTCGCTCCGGAGGCGCCACTCGCGCCAGTCACTGTAAGGGTGACCGGAACGCTGAAGGACGCCGGCAGACTCGATCCGGACGAGCCGGTCGCGCCGCTTGCGCCACTGGCTCCGCTCGCGCCTGCATTGGGATTGTGCCGGTGCAGGTTCCCGGCGCCAGGGCGCGCCAAGCCGAAGCGCGTGACCCGGGCAGCGCCCACGCTCCATTGACCAGTCCACCCCACGCTGCTTCGGATGATTCATCCGTCCCTTACCCCAAAAACACCTGGATTTTTGAAAATAGAAACTTACTTCACACGCGAGTGCGAAACAATTCGACAATTTAACTTGAAAATGGATTGTATTTGTTTGACTGTTTCAGAACTTCGGCAGGCCACGTCCCGTTCAGATAAAATTGTGAGCGGGGCATATCGCCTGTTCGATTGAATGATCCGCGTAGTGTGTCTGGAGAAACGTTATCGCTCCGGTGACGGCGAGCTGGTCATTTTCAGCGGCCTGAATTTCGAGATCGCGCGCGGCCAGCGCATCGCGCTGATCGGCGAATCGGGCGCCGGAAAGAGCACGCTGCTGCACTTGCTCGGAGGTCTGGACAGGCCGTCGGACGGTGCGATATACTTCGGGCAGAATGACATATGTCAGTTCTCGGACGAAGCCCTCGCGGAGTTTCGCAACCGTGAACTGGGCTTTGTCTGGCAGATTCACTCCCTGCTCGCCGAATTCACGGCGCTCGAGAATGTGATGATGCCGCTGCTGATACGAGGGCAAAGCCGCCAGCAGGCCGAGCCGGTATCGCAAGCGAGGTTGGATGAAGTGGGATTGAAAAACCGCGCATGGCACCGCGCGGGGGAATTATCGGGGGGAGAACAACAGCGTGTCGTCCTGGCCCGGGCTTTAGTCGGCGATCCGGCCGTCCTGCTTGCCGATGAGCCCACCGGCAGCCTGGATTTCCGCACCGGCGAAATGATCATGGCCCTCCTCGAGGACTTGCATCGTACGCGCCGCCTGACCTCCATTCACGCCACCCACAACCTGGAATTCGCGCGCCGCGCCGACCGCGTTTTGAAACTGGAACAAGGCGCTCTCATTGAGATGCCGTCTTCATCCGATTTGACAGAGAGTAGAGTAGACCGGGGCGATTAATATGTTTGAACGTTATACCGAAAAAGCCCGAAGGGTGATCTTCTTTGCCCGCTATGAGGCCAGCCAGTTCGGCAGTCCTTGCATCGAGACCGAACACCTGCTTCTCGGGCTCCTGCGGGAGGACAAGGCCCTCGCCAACCGCTTCCTGCGATCCAGTGCGTCCGTCGATTCCATTCGCAAGCAGATCGAGGCGCACACCACTTTACGTGAAAAGGTCTCCACCTCCGTGGACCTGCCGTTGAGCCACGAATGCAAGCGCGTGCTCGCCTACGGCGCCGAGGAGGCCGAGCGGCTGAATCACAAGCACATCGGGACCGAGCATTTACTGCTCGGCCTGCTCCGCGAGGAGAAGTGTTTCGCCGCCGATATCCTGCATGAGCGCGGCCTGCGCCTCTCGCAGGTGCGCGAGGAAATCGCCCGTTCGAGCTCGGAAAAAATGGCATCCAACAGACCCAAAGAAAGCTCTCTGCTCAACGAATTCAGCCGTGATTTGACGCAAGCCGCCATGGACGGCCTGCTCGATCCGCTGATCGGCCGCGATTACGAACTGGAGCGCGTGGTCCAGATCCTGTGCCGCCGCACCAAGAACAATCCCGTCCTGATCGGCGAGCCCGGGGTGGGAAAAACCGCCATCGTCGAAGGCCTCGCGCAGCGCATCGCCGACGGCGACGTCCCGTCGTTCCTCTCCGACAAGCGCATTTTAGCGCTGGATTTGTCCCTCATTGTCGCGGGCACGAAATATCGAGGTCAGTTCGAAGAGCGCCTGAAAACCATCATGAAAGAACTGATGGAAAATCAGAACGCCATCATCTTTATAGACGAGCTGCACACGCTGGTCGGCGCCGGCAGCGCCGAAGGCTCGCTCGATGCGGCGAATATTTTGAAACCTGCGCTCTCGCGCGGCGAAATCCAGTGCATCGGCGCGACCACCCCCGCCGAATACCGCAAATCCATCGAAAAGGACCGGTCGCTCGAGCGCCGCTTTCAGGCCGTGAAAGTTCCGCCGCCCAACGAAGCCGACGCGATCCGCATTCTGTTCGGAATCAAGGAGCGCTACGAGAAGTTCCACGCCGTCGCCTACACCGACGATTCCATCGAGAACGCGGTCTACACCTCCACGCGCTTCATTCCGGATCGATTCCTGCCCGACAAAGCCATTGATCTCATCGATGAAGCCGGGGCGCGCGTGAAACTCCGTCAAACCACGCTGCCCGGCGAAGTCGCCGATATTCAGAAGCGGATTAAATTCATCGTGCATCGCATGGAGAACGCGATCGCCAATCATGAATTCGAAAAAGCGCGCTTTTATTCGGATGAAGAAAGAAAAGAGCGCGAAAATCTGCGGCAATTACGGGAAAAATATAACCTGGATGACACGTCGACCGGCGTCGTGACCAAAGACGATATCGAGGAAGTCGTCGCTCGCTGGACCGGCGTCCCCATGACCGCCATTAAAGAGGAAGAGGTGGCCAAGCTCCTGCGCATCGAAGAGGAGTTACATAAGCGCGTCATCAGCCAGGAAAAAGCGATCTCGGCTCTGGCCCGCGCCATTCGCCGTTCGCGCGCCGGACTGAAATCTCCCAAGCGCCCGGCCGGTTCGTTCCTGTTCCTCGGCCCCACCGGCGTCGGAAAAACCGAAGTCGCCCGCGCGCTCGCCGAATTTCTGTTCGGCAGCGAAAAATCGCTGGTCCGCTTCGATATGTCCGAATTCATGGAAAAGCATTCGGTGTCGAAGCTGATCGGCTCGCCTCCCGGATACGTCGGCTACGAAGAGGGCGGCCAGTTGACCGAACGCGTAAAGCGCGCGCCCTATTCCGTCATCCTGCTCGACGAAATCGAAAAAGCGCACCCGGATATTTACAACATTCTCTTGCAGGTGTTTGAAGACGGCCAGTTGACCGACGGGCTCGGCAATACGGTCGATTTCAAGAACACCATCATCATCATGACCTCCAACCTCGGCGCGCGGTTCCTTGAAAAACGCAGCGCCATCGGCTTTGCGACGCCCTCGACCGGCGTTCCGCAGAAGGTCGAGGACCAGGTGATGTCGGAAGTGAAGAAGGCCTTCAATCCCGAATTCCTGAACCGCATCGACGAGACGATCCTGTTCACTTCGCTGAACGACGAAGACCTGCTGAAGATCATCGACCTGCTGACGGACCAGATCAACAAGAATCTGGAGACCAAGCAGATCAAGATCAAGCTCGGCAACGACGCCGCGAAATACATCCTCGAAAAAACCTGCGGCGACCGCAGCTACGGCGCAAGACCGCTGCGCCGCGCGTTGCAGAAATACATCGAGGACCCGCTCAGCGAAGCTTTAATTCAAGGCTCGCTGCCGCGTCCCGCGGAGCTCGAAGTGTATCTCGGCGAGGGGGGAATTTACTGCCGTCCGCTGCAGCCGCAGGAAGCTCCAGTGGGTGCACCGGCGGATGAAGCGCCGCCGGCGCCGGGGACTCCGCTGTTCATGTTCGAGTAGGGCTCGAAAAAGGCCGCTGATATCCCGCGGCCTACGAGATCTCGAGTCACACCGGCTGGATCGCGTCGATCGCGTCGTTGGTATCGATCTCGCCGTCCCAATACTTCACCAGCACGTCGCGATTCAACTCGATCCACTTCGCCAGCGCGCCGAAATCGCTTGCGCTCATCTCGCCCTCAACGATCCGCACGTTCGGCCGGATCGCGACCGAGATCATCTCCGACGGAAGCGCCCGCGGTCCAGGCGACACCTTCACCCGAACGTCGCGTTGCGAGCCACCCCGATACGAGATCCAAACCACAAACGGAAGTCCCGTGTGCTTCGGAAGGAGGTTCGCCATCTCAAAGCAGTCGTTAGACTCGCTGCGCGCGAAACGCCGAGCACGTTGGTCTGCCGCCGATTCACACGCCCATTCTAGCCTGCGGGACTGCGGAACTCTTTCCCCCTCCCGCACGTCCAAACCTGCAAATACTCTTGGTACAGTGATAGGAAGCCCTCCCGTTCGAGGGCCACGGACATTTCGTTCGTGCAGAACTAAAGAAGTAAGAGGTTTTCGTCCTTCATGAACCAGCGGTTAGTGGTTGCCGCCCTCCTAGCGGTCGTGTCGGCTTTCGGAGCCGATCTCCAGCCTCCCCAGGCCGGTAAGACCGAAATCTTCCATCTCAAAGACATCAAACCCGGCATGCACGGCACAGCCTGGACTGTCTTTCAGGGAACCGTGCCGGAGCCCGTGCCGATCGATATCATCGGCGTCTGGACCGGCCAGCTTGGTCCGCGCAGCGCGGTAATTCTGGCCAAGATGGGTGGTAAAGCGAAGGAAACCAACGTCGCCGCCGGAATGAGCGGCAGTCCTGTTTACATCGATGGAAAACTGGTGGGCGCGGTCGCTCTGCGTTTCAGCGTCTTCTCGCCCGACGCGATCTGCGGCATCACGCCCATCGAGCAGATGCTCGAAATCGAGGACTTCGACCAGTCCCATCCCGCCGACGCGCGCACTCCCGATAAAATCCCCGCCGCGCCTGCGGCCGAAATGCAGATCCCCGGCGAACTCCTAAGCCGTTACGTTTCCGCCGGCGCAACCAGCTCGCTTCCCACGCGAATCCCGAGCATGGTTCCTATCGACACTCCGCTGGTGCTCTCCGGATTCTCGGAAGCCACCCTCACCGCCTTCGATCCGATGTTCCGCCAGATGGGAATCACCGCCGTGCAAGGCGGGGCCAGCGCAACCGAACTCTCGACAAAACCCGCCAAGGGCTGGGAGCATTCGCTCAACCCCGGCGAAGCCGTTTCCGGAATACTCGTCTCCGGCGACATGTCCGCGACCGGCATGGGAACCGTCACCTATAACGACGGCAAGCGCATCCTCGCCTTCGGCCATCCGTTTTTCAATCTCGGCCCGCTCGATATGCCCATGGCGAAGAGCGAAATTCTCATGGTGCTCAGCTCCGCGTTCCAACCCACCAAGTTCGGCAACGCGACCGAGGTCGTCGGCGCCCTCCGCCAGGATCGCTACAGCGGAATCGAAGGCGAGCTCGGCGAGGAAGCGCCATCCATCCCGGTGCATCTCAAGCTCCGCTCTCTCGGCGTCAACGACGCGGTCATGAAGGAGAAGGATTTCCACTTCAACGTCTTCGTGCATCAGAAATGGACTCCGTTCCTGATGATGCTGACGCTGTTCAACTCCCTCCAGCAGATCAACGAATACGCCGATGAGATGACTTATCGCATGCACGGCGACGTCACTCTCGACGGCGCCCCGGATATCAATGTTTCCACCATGCTCGCGCCCAGCGAGCTTCCCGTTCCCGCGCCCATGGTTCTCGCCGGATGGTGGGGCGACAAATTCAACCGGCTGTTTTTGAACCCCGTCAACACCCCGAAACTGAAGGGCGTCGACATGACTGTCGATCTGCTTCCCGAACGCCGCGTTGCGACCATCGAGAACGCCTGGACTCCATCCACCGAAGTCGACGCCGGCAGCGAAATTCCGGTCAAAGTTTTTCTGCGCCCGTACCGCGGTGAGCGGATCGAAAAAGACGTGATGGTCAAAATCCCCGTCGGAATGCCCAAGGGCGACCATCGCATCCTGTTCAGCGACGCCGATACGATGAACCGCATGCAGCACGCCGCGGCAGCCGGAAATCGCTACATGGATATTCCCGAGACCGTTTCGCTGTTGAACCAGGAGCACGGCAACAACGAACTCTACGTCTCGCTGGTCGAGGGAACGCCGACGTATTATTCCGACGACAAAACTCTCCCCGCCCTGCCCGCTTCGATTTTGAACGTGCTCGAAACCGAGCGCACCACCAGCCGCGCGCTGATCGGTTCGGGTGAAACGCCCGAGCAGCAGCTCGCGATTCCGTTCGATCAGGTCGTCAGCGGCAGCTATTCGCTGAAAATCACCGTGAAATAGTCCGGTCTGTTTGAATCCGCTCCCTGTAGCCGCGGCTCGGCGGGAGCGGCACAGCTTAGACCTGAGCCGCGACTACAAGGAGCGGTTTAAAAAATCATCGCCCGCCTCGGATGCGTGATACTGAAAGAGAGCGGCGGACACGCCTTATCTCAGGACTGAATAATTCAATGACTTTTTTCAAGATTTGTGTCGCCCTGCTGGGCGCCTCGGGCGCACTTTTCGCCGTCGATACCAAGACCTGGCAGCAAAACTCCATGGCCGATTTCGAGCGCGGCGATCTTACCGGCCTGTCTGTTTCAAGCGACGGCCGTCTCACGCTCGCGCCCGCCGTCAGGCAGCTCTACGATCCTTCCGTCACGTTTCTATGGGCCGTCGCCCTCGATTCGCAAGGCCGCATCTACGCGGGCGGCGGCGGACTCGGCGGCACCAAAGCCGGCCTCTTTCAAATCGACCCGTCCGGCAAAGCCAAAACACTCGCCGAGCTCGACGGCATGGCAATCCAGGCGATCGCGATCGATCGTCAGGACCGCATCTACGCCGCAACATCGCCCGACGGCAAGGTCTATCGCGTCGATCCATCCGGAAAAGTCGAATCCTTCTACGATCCCCATCAGAAATACGTCTGGGCCCTCGCATTTTCGAAATCGGGCGACCTGTTCGTCGCCACCGGCGATCACGGCGAAATCCATCGCGTCACGCCCAACGGGGCAGGCTCCGTCTTTTTTAAGACCGAAGAAACCCACGCCCGCTCCCTGGCCTTCGATTCTTCCGGCAACCTGATCGTCGGCACTGAACCGAGCGGACTGATCATGCGCGTCACGCCCGCCGGCCAGGGCTTCGTGCTGTACCAGGCGCCCAAGCGCGAAATCACTTCCATCGCCGTCGCCTCCGATGGGACCATTTACGCCGCGGGCGTCGGCAGCAAGCAGGCGTCTCTGCCGGTCCTGACTCCGCCCACGCCGGTCCCCTCGCAGTCGTCCGCTCCTCAAGCCGGGACCGGCCTCACGCTCAGCGTGGCGCCCGCGCATCCGTCATCCGGCCCCGCGCCGGGCTTCGCGCCACCCTCGTCGGCAATCACCGGCGGCTCGGAAATCTATCGCATCCAGTCTGACGGCTACCCGCGCAAAATCTGGAGCAACGCGCGGGACGTCGTCTACGCCCTCGCTCTCGATCCGCATGGAAAACTGCTCCTGGGAACCGGGAACCAAGGCGCGATCTTCCGTCTCGACTCAGAATTCGCTTACACGCGCCTGGTGAGTCTCGCGCCCACACAGGTCACCGGATTAGCGCTAGCACCGAGCGGGGGGATTTACGCGGTCACCGGCAACATCGGCGCGATCTTCGCCATCGGACCGCAGCTTGAAACCTCCGGAGCCTATGAGAGCGAAGTCTTCGACGCCGGCGCATTCACGTACTGGGGACGCATCTCCACCGAAGGCTCCGGCCCCGTGGCGTTTGAAACGCGCAGCGGCAATCTCAACCGCCCGCAGCAGGATTGGAGCCCGTGGGCGAAGCTCAACGCCGGCCGCGCCTCGTCGCCTCCTGCGCGATTCATTCAATACCGCGCCACGCTCAGCGTGGCCGCCGCAATCTCCGAAGTCGATCTCGCCTACATGATGAAAAACGTCGCGCCCGTGGTCGCGATCGTCGAATCGACTCCCGCCAACTACAAATTTCCCGGGCCCTCGCCCGGCCCGCTGTCGATCAGCACGCTGACGCTTCCAGCGCTCGGCCATAACCGCGCCGAACCCGCCTCCGCCACGCCGCCCGTTCCCGACACCGGCGCTTCGCCGGCCATGACCTACGCCAAGGGAATGATCGGCGTGCGCTGGCTCGCCGACGATGAC
The DNA here is from genome assembly GCA_030044325.1 of Bryobacteraceae bacterium. Taxonomy (GTDB): domain Bacteria; phylum Acidobacteriota; class Terriglobia; order Bryobacterales; family Bryobacteraceae; genus Palsa-187. The sequence goes on along the minus strand of JASHWA010000118.1, from coordinate 4,485 downwards.
AATGGCGATGCCCTCGTTTTCAAGCTCGAAATTCGCGGCGTCAACGAAACCAACTGGCAGCTTCTCAAAGACAAGGTCCGCGACCACTACTACAGTTGGGATTCAACCCCGTTTGCCGACGGAAAATACCTCGTCCGCGTCACCGCGTCCGATGCGCCCTCCAATCCGCCCGCGCAAGCGCTCACCGCGTCCCTGGTCAGCACTCCGTTCCTGATCGATAACGCTCCGCCCGAGATCACCGGCCTTCAAGGCGTGCCCTCCGGCTCCAAAATCGAGCTCCAATTCCACGCGAAGGACGCCCTAAGCAACATCGATCACGCCGAATATTCGGTGAATGGCGGCGACTGGGTGGTGGTCGATCCCGTGACTCTGTTGACCGATTCAAAGGAAGAAGATTATCGCGTCCTGATCGATCCCACGCGGGGCGAAACCACCATCGCCGTCCGCGTCACCGACGAATTCGACAACCAGTGCGTTTCCAAGGTTGTGGTGAAATAGTCAGGTGCGAATCACCATCGAACTCGATCGCGAGGAGGACGGCCGCTCGATCGCCGAGGCAATGGAACTCGCGGGAGTTGATCTGCTACGGCGCGAGCCGCGAGGAGGCTGTCAGCCGTGCCGGGCGCCTGGCAATCGAGGTCATCGCCGACCGCATTGCGGCTTGGCCCCCGGCGACCTTTGACGCGAATCGCCCTCAGCGCTGACCGGTCCCTAAAATCCCCGCCGCGAGCAGCACCGCCCCTCCAAACAGCAGCGTGTCGAATACCGCGTTGATCTCGTCCATCACGGCCGTTGGCGCCGCCGCCGGCAAAAGCGGAACGTACATCACGACCACGAACGCCACAATCACCCCTCCCAGCGCCGCTACCATGGTCCGCGCGCGCTGCGAAGCGGCGTCCAGCAGCATCAACACCCCCGCGGCCACCATCACCGCGCCGGTTAGGTAACCCCACAGAGGGCGCAGCGGAAACCACTCCGGAGTCATCTTCTCCAGCGGAACCCCCGGCGCGAACTGCGGATGCAGGATGTGCTCCACCGCGAAGAACACCAGCGGCACACCCACCAGAATTCGAGCCACGGTGCGCAGCGGTTTGATCCGCGTCGCCGCGAGCGCGAACCCCGCGCCCGCAAACGACGTGTCGCGCAAAGCCACCGCCCAGCTAAACCGGTCTCCTGGCGCGGTGGTCACGTTCGGAATATGGATCATCGCGACGAACAAAACGAACATGATTCCCACCAGCGCCGCCGCCAGATGCCAATAAATTTTCAGCGCGATGCTCAAACCCGCGAAAATCAGCCCCGTCCCCACGAAATAAACCCAAAACATCCGCGCCGGCATCCACGCCGGAAGGATTGCGAAAATCGCGCGCGGCAGCGCGAAATGCTCCGCCCCGAACGCCGCGAGCGGAGCCGCATACAGCACCGGCCCCAACGCGATCAGCTTCTCCACGCCTTTTGCGGCCCGAATCGCCGGCCAAGCGCGCGCCAATCCCGCAACCAGTATCGCCACACCCGCAAACCACGGCCAGAACGTCACCCGTGTAAACATTTTCGCTTGATCTCCGCGCGATAACATTCCACTAGACGCTCCGTCATGAATTTGGCATCGCGCTCGCGCTCGACCATCTCCCGCGCGCGCGCCGCCATCTGCGCCGCCTTCACGGGGTCATGCAGTAAATCCAGCACCCGCCCGGCGAATTCACCCGGATCGTCCGCCAGCGCGCAAACCTCGCCGTCCTTCGACGCCAAACCCTCCGCGCCCAACCTCGTCGAAACCACCGGAATTCCTGCCGCGAACGCCTCCAGCAGTTTCACCCGCACGCCCGATCCGCTCAGAATCGGACAAACGAACACGCCATACCGCCCCAGCGGCTCGCGCACATCCTCGACGAATCCCTCAAGCTCGATCGCATCCGCCTCCGGCAGCGAATGCCGCGGCGGCGGATCGCTGCCGATCACGATCAATCGCGCGCGCGCCTCCTTTTCGCGCACCCGCGGCAGCACCTTATTCACGAACCAGTGCAGCGCCTCGTGATTGGGCGCGTGCCGAAAACTTCCCAGAAACAGCATGGTGAACGGCTCGCGGCCGCCGCTCCGGAATTCGTACCGCGAAACGTCAATCCCCGCGCGATACTGCGCATCCACGCGCCCGCCGAGCTCCGGCAAAAACGAGAGCAGGTAGCGCGCGTTGTCTTCGCTGCACACCTGAACCCGGTCCGGCTTGGTGAGCATCCGCAGCTCATACCGCAGCGACCGCAAATACTCCCACCGCGCCTGAATCCGCTCGATCCGTCGCCCCATGAACGGAAGCCGCCGCGCGATCGACTGGAAGTAAATATCGTGCTCGAACAGAATGCTGGGAATTTTTCGAAATTCACCCGCATATTGCCCGAGCACCGTATACTCCAGTTGCAGCACGTCGATCCGCTTCAAATAAATCTGCCGGTGAATCAGCCAATTGAGATCCCGATTGCGAAATTCGCGCACCGCGTGCGGCTCGGTCGACCCGATCGCTTTCTGCCGGCCCTCCATGCGCACCACGTACTCGACCGATCCGCAAATCCGCTCCAATTCTTCGTGCGCTTTCTGCTCATGCGCGTAATCGAGCAGGATGATCAAGTGCAGATCGCATAGCCGCGCCAGCGCGAGCGCGGTTTGATACATGAACACCCCTCCTCCGTGCACAGGAGGACAGATCGGATACGGGGAAACAAACAAAACACGCAGCTTTTGTTCATTGCCGATATCGGCATCGAATGAGTCCCGAAAATGCCCGCCCAGGGGCCGTCGAAATGCCTCACGATCGGAAATCACGGCGAGTTTCCGCGCCCGCGCGCGTGAAACCATCGCCCGCGGAATGTGCATCGCCGCGCGCGCGATCCCGTTGAAGTTCGCCCGCTCCGGAGAGTCGCCGAAAATCCAGCTCACCATCGCGCCCGTCCATGCGAAGAAGAAGCTCGCGCAAAGCATGCGCCAGTCGTGCACGTTTTTCCACGCAAACAGCAGGAAATTTTTCTTCAGGACCGCCTGAATCTGCGCATCCGTGAACCGCTTTCCGATGGTTCCACGATGTTCGTGATACACCACGCTCGCCGGCTGGTACAAAACCTTCCATCCGCGCTTCCACGCCAGGTAGCCCAGATCCGTGTCTTCGAGATAAAACGGCGCGAGCAGCGCGTCGAACCCTCCCAGCTCAAAGAACTTTCTCTTGTCGAAACCGCACGATCCTCCGCCGCCGTAAAAGCACGGATACGGCCGGTTCACCTTCTCATCGATCCGATGCCGCACGCGCAAACTGCCCTGCTGCCACCACGCCTCAGTCAGCCCCGTCTCTTCGCGCTTCTTTTTGGGATCGGAAAAATGAATCTGGCACGATACCGCGAAGGTTTTTTCGTCGAACGCATCGAGCAGCGGCCTCAGAAAGTCGGGATCCACGCGCATGTCGCTGTTGAGCAGCACCACGACGTCATTCCGCGCGTGTTCGAACCCGCGATTCGACCCTCCGCCGAATCCCAGGTTCCGGTCGAGCGCGATCAATCGCACCTGCGGGAATTTTTCGAGCACCAGCTCCGCGCTGCCGTCGCTCGATCCGTTATCGACGACGATCACTTCCGACCCCGCGCATCTTCCCGCCGCGGCGAGCACCGAGGGAAGATACTTTTCGAGCAGATCCCTCCCGTTCCAGTTCGGGATCACGATGCTCGCGCGGCGCGTATCCGGCTTCCCATCGGCAGTCCGCGAAATGCGCCTTCGAAACGGTGCGCCGATATCACTTGCGGCGAGCGCCAGCGCCGAAATCAAAAGCAGCGCCGGCGACACGATCGCCAGCGGCAGCCCCGTGAGAATGCGCCCAAGGGCGGCAAGCGCGCGCCGCATTAGAACGTCACCGGTCGTTCACCCGCGGGCCGAGTCCGACGGCTCGCCCCAGCTTCAGCCATCGCGACCCGCGAATCATCTGAAGCTGCCGCTCCAGTTCATCGATTGTTTTTTCGAGCGTCTGCGCCCACACCGTTCGTTCCGTCACCGTCGCTTCGGCGCGATCGATCAGCCGCACCGCTTCGGCCAGCTCCTCGCACTTCAATCGCAGCGCCTCGCTCAGCCGGGCCTCCGTCTCGATCGCCCAACGCGCTTTCTCTTCGCTGTCCGCGCGAGCCTCGGAAAGAGCCCGCTCATAATCCTGCGCCATCTTGATCGCTGCCGCCTGTTCCGCGTGAAATTCGTCCTGCAGCTCGGAGATGCGCGCCAGCGCCGCTTTCCAGTCCCTTTCGAGGCCGAGCGTCCACCGGTTCTGCTCCTCAAGATGTGCCGTCAGCTCGCTGTGCTTTACCAAGAGCTGATCACGCTCCGCAATCATACCGGCAAGCCAGCTCTTTTCAAGAGCCAGCTCATGCTCAAGTTTCCGAATGTGCCGCTCCCGCTCGCGAAGCAGATTCGCAGTCGTCGGAACGTGAACAAATCCGGCCTTCGACGGCGCCGCGTCCACCC
>JASHWA010000117.1 GCA_030044325.1 Bryobacteraceae bacterium | reverse complement strand
GGTTTCATCGTCGGAGGCGCGGCCGAGCATGGGGAGATCGCCGGTTACGCACAGAATGTAGTTCGCGTAGGGATCGTCGGCCGACTTGGTTTTCTTGGCTTCGCGAATGGGGAGTGAGGATTCCCAGCGGACGATGGCGTCGTACTTGGTGGGCAGCGGAGCGGCGCCGCTATTGTTCGCGGGTGCGCCGGGGGTGGGCGTGACGCGTCCGGGGCGGCGTGTTCCGCCCATACCGGTCATTCCGATTCCACTGGCGCCGGCGTTGTATTTTACAGTGGCTGCGCGCGCCCAGGGCGAATTGGTGAGAATCTGTTTGCGCTGGTCGTCGGACCAGTCTTTGGGATCTTTTTCCTCCCAGAATTCGCTTGCGGGATGCGCGAGCGCGGGCAGGGCAAGGCCCAGAAGAATAGCGGTGCGACGTGTCATGCTTGGCCTGCTGTTGGTGCGCAGCACACCATCCCGTTCCGAAAAGCCCGCCATGGAATATTGAGACGGCGCGCACCCACCCGCCGTTACCATGGCAAGGATTTGCCGCCGGGCGGCAAAATGATGGCGCTTCCATGAACGCAAGTGGCTCAATTCACGGGAGTTTCCGGTGGCAACCGAGGTGCCTGATAGATTTGCGGAGAGCCGAACTTGTCTACGCCCGCCATTGCACTGCCGGAAACGGAAAGACCGGTCGAACGCGCCGCGCCCCGGCGCGCGATCGATTTTCACATCATGGCCGGAATCGCGATCGCGATCGCATCTCTGGTCGCGGGGATCGCGATCACCGGCGTTCGCCTGTCTTATTTTCTTCAGCCGGCGGGAATGACGATCGTGCTGGGCGGAACCTTCGGGGTGAGCATCGTGACCACGCCGCGGCGCGCGCTGGGCAATTGCGCGCGAGCGCTGTGGAGGCTGTTCTCACGCACCGAGGTGGATCGCGCCGCGCTGGCCGAACAGATCCTGTCGCTCGCCAAGCCGGTGCGCAGCAGGGGTCTGCTGGCGATGGAGGCGCAGATCGAGAAGATCGCCAATCCGTTTCTGCGCGAATCGCTGACGCTGGCGGTGGATGTGGCGGACCGCGAGCAACTGAAATCCGCGCTCGAATCGAAGCTTCGGCTGAGGGAGCGCAATGGCGAAACGGACGCAAAGACGCTGGAGGTAGCGGGCGGATTCGCGCCGACCATCGGCGTGCTGGGAACGGTGGTGGGGTTGATTGACGTGCTGCGCCAGTTTTCGAATATTGCCGGAGTTGCGAGCGGGGTGGGAACCGCGTTCGTTTCGACGATCTACGGGCTGGGGCTGGCGAACCTGCTGCTTCTGCCGGCGGCGAACCGGATTCGCGCCAACGTGGCGGAAGCTTTCGAGACGGATGAGATGGCGATCGAAGGCGTGCTGGCGCTGGTGGATGGTCTGCACCCGGCGCTGATTCGCGAGCGCCTGACGGCTTTCGTGGAGCGGCCGCAATGAAACCGAGATATCTGCAACACGAGACCTGGCATCGCGACCGCTGGACGGTCAGCTATCTGGACGTGATGACCATTTTGCTGACGTTTTTCGTCGCGGCGGCGGCGAAAACCATAGCGCCCGCGGCTGTTCCGCCGCCCGCGCCGCCACCGGTGGAAAAGCGCGCGCCGCTTTCCGATATCGAAGAGCGCCTGCAGAAATCCGGACTCGACGTGCATCGCGAGGCGCGCGGGCTGGTGATCAGCCTGCCCCAGCAGATTCTGTTCGCTTCCGGCGACGATCGCGTGAGCGACGCGGCGCTCTCCGCGGTGGAGCAGATCGCCGACGCGATCCGCACGGTTCCGAATCACGTGATGCTGATCGGCCACGCGGATTCGGCGCCGATCCACAACCGGCATTTTCGCGATAACTGGGATCTGGCGTCGGCGCGCGGGCTGCGTTTGCGGGAATTGCTGACGGATCGCTGTGGGATCGATGAAGCGAGGCTTTCGGTGTCAAGCGACGGCGCCAACCGGCCGCGCGGGTCCAATGAGACGGTGGAAGGGCGGGCGATAAACCGGAGGGTGGAGATCGTGATTCTGGCAAATTTTTCCGACGTCCTCTAGCGGAATCAAGCGGTTACCAGTGGCATGCGATTTGCGGCTCGATTGGCGATGATTACGCGGATTGTTTCCGTTCTCTTCGCCGTGTTTTTGGCCGGAAGCGTGGGAGTTTTCCTGCTGAAGGTGCCGGAGGTTTCGTTCTGGTCCGTGGTGATGATCCTGCTGACGTTCCTGCTGATGTTCACGCTGGGCGTGTACGCAGGCGGGCGCAGGATCCGGATCAGAGGGTTAAGAAGCCGGTATTGAGCAACGCGCTCCATTGCTGTCGCGCCTCAGCGAATTGGGGATGATCCCACGCCCGTGTGCCGAATCAGACAGCTATGGGGCGCGCTCTACGCCCGCGCGGGGTCGCGCTTTTCGGGATGGAAGCCGAGCTCCGCGATGGCGACTTCGGCTCGCATGGGGCTGATGGCGCCGGTGCGCGCGAGCGCGGAAAGAGCGGCCTGCGCGATCGCTTCGGCGGAAATTTCGAAAAAGCGGCGCAGATGCTCGCGATTTTCGCTGCGGCCGAAACCGTCGGTGCCGAGCGAGGTCAGCCGGCCGGTGGGAAGCCACGGCGCGATCTGATCGGGCACCGCTTTGATGTAATCAGTGGCCGCGATAATCGGGCCGGAGGAACCTTCGAGCACCTTGGCGATCAGCGGCGTTTTCGATTCGCTCGCCGGGTGCAGCCGGTTCCAGCGATCGACGGCGAGCGCTTCGCGGCGCAGCTCGTTGTAGCTGGGGACGGACCAGACGTCGGCGGGGATCTGGTAACGCTCGGCCAGAACCTGCTGCGCTTTGAGCGCTTCATTCAGAATCGATCCGCTTCCGAACAACTGGACCGCCGCGGGACCATCCACCGCCGCGCGATACTTGTAAATCCCGCGCAGAATGCCTTCGCGCAAGCCTTCGATCTCCGGCATGGGCGGCTGCACGTAATTTTCGTTATAGACCGTGATGTAGTAAAAGCGCTCTTCCATCTCCTGGTACATGCGGCGAATGCCGTCCTGAACGATTACCGCGAGCTCGTAGGCGTAAGCGGGATCGTAGATGGCGCAGGTGGGGATGACGCTCATCAGGACGGGGCTGTGGCCGTCCTGGTGCTGCAAACCTTCGCCCAGCAGGGTGGAGCGTCCCGCCGTTCCGCCCATCAGAAATCCTTTCCCGCGCAGATCGCCGAATGCCCACATCAGGTCGCCGACGCGCTGATACCCGAACATCGAATAGTAGGTGTAGAAGGGAATCATCGGCACGCCATGATTGGCGTACGCGGTTCCGGCCGCGGTGAAGGACGCCATCGAGCCGGCTTCGGTGATGCCTTCTTCGAGAATCTGGCCGTTCTGCGCTTCCTTGTAATACAGCAGCACGTTCGAATCGACCGGTTTGTAGCGCTGGCCCTGGCTCGCATAGATTCCGTAGTCGCGGAACAGCGATTCCATGCCGAAAGTGCGGGCTTCATCAGGGATGATGGGGACCACCAGCTTGCCGATTTGCGGCTCCTTCATGAGCGCTTTCAAGACGCTGACGAAGGCCGCGGTGGTGGAGGCTTCGCGGCCGCGCGAACCGCCCAGTAAATCGTTGAAAATTCCAAGCGGCGGCGCCTGGATATTGATGTGTTTCACATTGCGCCGCGGAAGCGAGCCGCCCATCGCCTGGATACGCGACTGGATATATTCGGCTTCCGGCGAATCCACCGGAGGGCGTACGAATTCGACGTGGCTGACGACGTCGTTTGAAAGCGGGAGCTCGAAGCGCTCGCGGAATTTGACCAGGTCGGCTTCGGCGAGCTTTTTGGCCTGGTGGGCGGTGTTACGGCCTTCGGCGGCTTCGCCGAATCCGTAGCCTTTCACCGTTTTGGCGAGGATCACGGTGGGCATGCCGGTGGTTTCGAGGGCGCGCTTGTAGGCGTTATAAACCTTCACCGGATCGTGACCGCCGCGGCGCAGCGCCCAGATGTCCTCATCCGACATGTGTTCCACCAGCTTCAACAGCTCCGGATACTTGCCGAAGAATTCCTTGCGAATATAGGCGCCGTCGCGTGCGCGAAACACCTGGTATTCGCCATCGGGACATTCGTGCATACGCTTCAATAGCAGGCCGGTGTGATCGCGCGCGAGCAGCTCATCCCATCCCGCGCCCCAGATGACTTTGATGACGTTCCACCCGGCGCCGCGGAACGCAGCTTCGAGTTCCTGAATGATACTGCCGTTGCCGCGCACCGGGCCATCCAGACGCTGGAGATTGCAGTTGACCACGAAAATCAGGTTGTCCAGCTTTTCGCGCGAGGCGAGCGTCAACGCGCCCAGCGATTCCGGCTCATCGGTTTCGCCGTCGCCCAGAAATGCCCAGATTTTTCGCGGCGACGCCGGGACGATGCCGCGATGCTCCAGATACTTTTGGAAGCGCGCCTGGTAGATCGCCGAGATCGGGCCGAGCCCCATCGAGACGGTGGGGAACTGCCAGAAATCGGGCATCAGCCAGGGATGCGGATACGACGAAAGACCCGGATGGTCGCGCAATTCGTGACGGAAATTTTCAAGATGCTTTTCGGTGAGCCGGCCTTCGACAAAGGCGCGCGCGTACATTCCGGGCGACGCGTGCCCCTGGAAGTAGACGAAATCGCCGGGGAGCTCGCCATGCGTTTCGTCGCGATAGGAGCCGTGAAAGAAATGATTGAAGCCCACTTCGACCAGCGTGGCGAGCGACGCATAAGTCGCCAGGTGACCTCCGATATTGGGGTCATATTTATTGGCGCGCACCACCATCGCGACCGCGTTCCAGCGGACCAGGCTCTTGATGTTGCGCTCCAGCCTGCGATCACCCGGATAGGCGACCTCTTCTTCCGGCGGAATCGTATTAATGTAGGGCGTATTCCAACGCAGCGGCACCTGGACACCGAGATTGGCCGCGCGCTCCATGAGCCGTTCCAGCAGATAGCTGGCCCGGTCGGGCCCGGCTTCATCGATGATCTGGTCGAGCGCCTCAACCCACTCGGAGGTTTCCTGCGGATTGAGATCGTCGGGAGATTGGGCTTTGACTTTTAACATGGGTGATCACTACCA